>JAEXUU010000303.1 GCA_023452965.1 Pseudomonadota bacterium
GGTGTGGCCCATGGCACCGGCCCAGGAGCCGCGCAATTCGCCGCGCTCGGCATAGCCCTTCTCGATCAGCTCCAGCGCGGTGAGCAGCTCGTCGCGGAAGAAGTCGCCGCGATAGCGGATGTTGGCGAGCGTCGCGAGCGAGCGGATGACGTCCTTGTCGCCCTTGAACGAGCCGTAATTGGTCTCCATCCCCCAGATGCCGAGGATGATCTCCTTCGGCACGCCGTAGCGGGATTCGGCCTGGGCCAGCACGCCGGCATGGGCGGCGAGCATTTCGCGGCCGCGCGAGATCCGGGCGCCGCCGACGGCGCTGTTGAGATAGCTCCAGATCGGCGCGACGAATTCCGACTGCTTGCGGGTCAGGGCGATGATCGAGGGATCGGGCACCACGCCCTGGAAGGCGATGTCGAAGGTCTTTCGCGAGATGCCGCGGGTCTGCGCCAGCGGCCAGAGGGTCTTCAGGAAGCTGTCGAAGCCGGCGTTCGCCGCCGGCCGCGGCGCCGGCTTTGGAGCCTGCGCGCGGGCCGGATTGATCGACCCCGTGGTCTGCGCGAGGGCAGGCCCGAGGCCGAGCAGGGCTGCGATGGCGAAGGCGGAAAGGCGGCGCATGTCGGTTCCCTGGCACGGTCGCTGGACGGTCTTTCCCGACACAGCGCCTGAACGAGGTTAACCATAGGTTAAGGCCGCGGAAAATCCCGGGCGTCAGCTCGCATTGCGCTTGCGCAGGCTCTCCTCCCAGGCCAGCGCCTGGGTGACGATCTCCTCGAGATCGTCATGCTCCGGCCGCCAGCCGAGCTCGTTGCGGATCCGGTCGGCCCCGGCGATCAGCGAGGCCGGGTCGCCGGCGCGGCGCGGCGAGAGCTTGACCGGGAAGTCGACGCCCGAGACCTTCTTCACCACCTCGACCACCTGCTTCACCGAATAGCCGCGGCCATAGCCACAGTTCAGCGTCAGGCTGTCGCCGCCGGCGCGCAGATGGTCGAGCGCCGAAAGATGGGCGCGGGCGAGGTCGGTGACGTGGATATAGTCGCGCACGCAGGTGCCGTCCGGCGTCGGATAGTCGGTGCCGAAGATCTCGAGCCCGGCGCGCTGGCCGAGCGCGGCCTGGCTCGCGACCTTGATCAGATGGGTGGCGCCGGCCGAGGACTGGCCGGAGCGGCCCCTGGGATCGGCGCCGGCGACGTTGAAATAGCGCAGGGCGACATAGCTGAGGCCATGGGCCTTGGCGGTGTCGGCGAGCATCCATTCGCTCATCAGCTTGGAGCGGCCATAGGGGTTGATCGGGTTCAGCGCGATCTCCTCGGGCACCGGCGAGACCGGCGGCTCGCCATAGACGGCGGCGGTCGAGGAGAAGATCACGTGCCTGACGCCGGCGCGCACGGCGCTCTCCAGCAGGGCCCGCGTCTTCACGGTGTTGTTGAGGTAGTAGCCGAGCGGGTCGGAGACCGAATCGGGCACGACGATCCTGGCAGCGAAATGGGCGATCTCGGTGATGCCGTGCTCGGCAATGGTGCGCTCGACCAGCACCTGGTCACCCATGTCGCCCTTGACGAAAACCGCCTCCGGCGGCACCGCCCACCAGAAACCGGTGGAGAGATCGTCAAGCACCACGACCTTCTTGCCGCGGTCGAGCAGCTCCAGCACCATATGGCTGCCGATATAGCCGGCGCCGCCCGAAACCAGAATGGCCATCGTCTTCTCCCTGTCGTGCCGGCAGCATAGAACGAGATTGCATGTGCCCGGGCCAGCCCATGCGCAGGATAACCGCGCACCGGGCGAATCGCCGGCAGCAAAGCGCGCAAAAGCGACGATCCGGCGACGGCTTGCCGGCGATTTTAGTGCGAGGATATTGACGTTCCGGCAAGGCGCGACTGGTATCGATCTTTTGGAGGCGGCCCGTCTTTTCGCCAGAATTGGACGACAGCCTCCAGGGGCCGGCATTGAACGGGGCGAAGCCGGCTTCCCCGAAGCCCTCCGAATCTAGCAGGCGCGCGCTGCCTGGCGCGCGAGATGGATGCGCATGAGCAAGAAGATCCGCAAGGCGGTGTTTCCGGTCGCAGGGCTGGGCACGCGTTTCCTCCCCGCCACCAAGGCGATCCCGAAGGAGATGCTGACCATCGTCGACCGTCCGGTCGTCCAGCATGTGGTCGACGAGGCGCGCGCGGCGGGCATCGAGCATTTCGTCTTCGTCACCGGCCGCAACAAGGGCGTGATCGAGGACCATTTCGACATGGCCTATGAGCTCGACGACACGCTCGCCAAACGCGGCAAGGTGAAGGAGCTCGAAGCACTGAAGCAGGATCTGCCGGCGGCCGGTGCGGCGAGCTTCACCCGCCAGCAGGGCCCGCTCGGCCTCGGCCATGCCGTCTGGTGCGCCCGCGACATCATCGGCGACGAGCCCTTCGCGCTGCTCCTGCCCGACATGCTGCACCATACCCGCGGCAAGGGCTGCCTCGCCGAGATGATCGAGGCCCATGCCGAGCATGGCGGCAACCATATCGCGGTCGCCCCGGTGCCGGAGGACCAGACCCATCAATACGGCATCGTCGGCGTGCACGACGCCAAGGCCAAGGTCTCGCAGATCACCGGCATGGTCGAGAAGCCGCCCAAGGGCACGGCGCCGTCGAACCTGCACATCACCGGCCGCTACATCCTGCAGCCGACGATCTTCGACCTGCTCGCCAAGCAGGAGAAGGGCGCCGGCGGCGAGATCCAGCTGACCGATTCGATGATCGCCCTGGCCGAGCGCGAGAAGTTCTTCGCGGTGCGCTTCGACGGCGATATCTACGACACCGGCTCGAAGATCGGCTTCCTTGCCGCCAACCTCGCCTATGCGCTGGATCGCGGCGATCTCGGCCCGCAATTGCGCGAAGAGATCGGCCGGCTGCTCGGGCGGTAGCGCCAGCCATCGGGCGGACCCGTGGTGTCATCCCGGACTAGCGGCGAAGCCGCGCCGCTCCGGGATCCATCGTCGGGCTGCGGAGCTTTAGGATGGATCCCGGGACAAGCCCGGGATGACGCCGCGTTTCGATGGCGGGATGGCTACGGTCAGAACTGCATCCTGAGGCCGACCAGCGAGACATTGGCGGTGTAATCCGAGCCCGGCTGGGTCGAATTCAGCCGCTCATGGGTGAAGCTGGCGCGGACCGAGAAGGTGCGGGTCAGCTTGTAGTCGAGCCGTGCGCCGATGGTCGAAAGGTCCTCGCGCAGGCCCTGCCCCTCGTAATCGGTGCGCTGGAAGGTGGTGAAGCCGGTGACGGTGAGGTTGCGCCGCAGTGCATGCGCGACCTCCAGGCTGACGCGCCGGGCGGTGGTGCCGCTCGAGCCGGCAATGGTGGTGTCGCCGAGCTCGGCGGTGCCGCGCAGGGTCACGGTGGTCAGCGGGGTCGGCGTCCACAGGATCGCGGCGTCGCCGACCATGCCGCGCAGATTCTTCAGGCGCGGGTCCTGGTATTTGCGGTCCTGATAGCCGACCGAGACTTCGCCGGTGAGCATGCGGCTGATCTCGAAGGTGGAACCGAGGCGGGCGGTATAGCCGTCCGAGGAGCGCATATAGCCGTTCGAATCGACCTTCTCGTCGTATTGCCGCGTGTCGATTTCGGTCTGGACGAAGGGCCTGAAGCCCGGCGTCACCTCATAGGCGGCGCGCAGCCTCAGGCTGTACTGCGTCTGGTTGCGGTCGGCCTGGCTGAGCTCGCGGCCATTGCTGAGCTCGGCATTCTCATAGTCCTGGCGGTCGATGGAGCCGCGCAGGGTGAGCTGCAGCCGGTTGATGTCGTGAGTGACGCCGGCAGAGGCGCCATAGGCCCAGGTGATCGGCCGGCCCTTTACCGCGGCGGTGAGATCGGGCGAGCCGGGGCGCTGCGTATCCAGCACCAGCCGGGATTCGAGCAGGATGCGGGTGTCGCGCGTCGCGTCGAGGCGCAGCGACATGTTGCCCTGGGCGTCCGGGCGCGAGGCGTTGTCGTCGCGGAAATAATGGCTGTAGCCGCCGCGCAGCATGCCGGTCAGCTCGTGCACGTTCCAGTCGGACTGGATGCCGAGCTCGCCCTCGGTGCGGCTGAAGGCCGAGCCCTTGCTCGGGCCGGAGACACGCGAGGGATTGGTGTCGTAGCCGATCGATTCGCCGATCGCGGGGCGCAAGGTGACGGCGCCGAAGCGCAGGCCGAGCGGCGCGTAGGGGTCCTCCTCCGGGGCGCGGCGGCGCGGCGGAGGCGGCGGGGCAGCCGGCACCGGCGGCAGCCCGGTGACGACGGGCTGCGGCGCGCGGAATTGGCGCTGGGTCACGCCGCGCAGGGCCGGCGACTGGACCGGCCGGGCCGCGCGTGCCGGCTGGCGCTGCGAGATGGCGCTTTGCTGGCGCTGGACGAGTGCGGCAGGGTCGCTGATCGCGTCGGGCGTGGCGGAGCCGGTTTCGGCATTCTCCGGAGCGCGCTGCTGGGCAACATATTGCGGCGTGCCGGTGCGCAGGCCCGAGGATCGTGCCCGCGGGGCCGGTTCGTCCATTGTCTGAGCGAGGCCGTCCCGCGGCCAGGCCAGCAACCCGGCCACGCCGCAACAGCTCGCGACGCCGGCCAGCCAGCAGATCTTGGCGAAACGGGTCACGGGCAGGCCGAGGCTCCGGCATAAACAGGACGCTGCGCACCGGGATGGCGCGTGGTTAACGGAGTTAGAACGAAGAGGGTTAATGGCCCGTCAACGCGGCGGGGCTCGCCGCCGGGCGAGTGCTACCTGCGACTGTTCGGGATCCCGCGAAGCTGCTGTCAGCCGCCGATGAGCACGTTCGGCATGCCCATGACGATCTTGTCCGGGCCGCCGAGCGCTTCGAGCACGGTATCGCCTTGCCGGCACAGCGGCAGGCCGTTGACCAGCACAGTCTGCGAGCCGTCTATGACCATCCCGGGTCCATGCGGCGGCACCGGCGTCGGGATAGGGCACATGTGGATGTCGACCGCCCCGCCGGATGCGGCCCCGGCAGCGGCGGCCATCCCGGACATCGTCGCGCTCATGCTGGCGGCTGCTGCCGTCTTTGCAGCCTGCTCCGTCGCATAGGCTGCCGGTGCTCCGGGCGTTCCAGCTGCAGCCATCGTCGCCGCCTCGGCGGTCTTGATGCTGGCATCGACCGCGGCCTGGGCTGACTGCAGCGCCACGGCTGCGGCGGCGGGCAGGCCTCGCCAGGCCGGCTTGCCGCCGATGATTACGTAGGGACTGCCGGTTCCCGGGTTGAGCGGGGCTCCGTGCGCCGTCGGATCGGCAAGACGAGCGGCCGGCCGCCCGCCTCCCCCGCCTCCGCCAGACGAGGATGAGGAAGAAGGGAAACTGACGCTCGGAGGTGGTTTCGCTCCTGTCCCTCGAGCCTCGGCCATCACGGAAGCGATCTCGCTCTGCCCCTGCTCGGCGCCGATACCGGCCGCGGCGAGAGCTTTTGGTTGGGAGGCGTAGTGTATGACGTTGCCGCTGCGATCGACGATCTTCAAGAATGAGACCTTGCCCTGCTGCTCGATCCTCTCCAGCGAGCGGACCATACCCTCGACAGCTGCGTCATGGATGCCGCGGGGCACCCAGCGACCGTACCCATCGGCGCGCTTGTCCCTTTGATAGCGGTCCAGAACGCCCTGCCAGCTCGCCTCGGGCGGCACGGCTAGGGCGATCACCTCGACCTCGTAGCCTGCATCGACTAGCTCCTGGACCAGCCGTTCCGCCTTGTCCGGTGTTTTCAGCGTGCCGTCGATGATGAGGTCGAGCCCCTGCTCGATCGCCGCCTTGCGCACAGCCTCGGCGGCAGCGCTCGCATCCTCATGCGTCTTCTCGGCTGCAGTCTTGTCGTCGGCCCGCATCAGCGGCAGATAGTGCTCATGGCTCTTGCGCAATTCGTCGATGTCGACGACGACTGCGCCGCCGGTTTCTTGCGCGGTCTCGATCGCCTTTGCGGACAGGCCAGTCTTGCCGGAGCCAGGTTGCCCGGCAAGGATGGTGGCCTTTTTCCGCCCCGAGGATGGTATGACGCCACCCAGCGAGAGCTGGATTGCTTCTTCGAAATATTCTTGGCGTTCAGAAGCGGAAAGAAGGCTTGGTGCCATGGCCCGGACTCAACGCCGCGACAGGACGGCGAGAATCTCCTGGTAGCGGCGTGCGATGCGCTCGCTTTCGTCCTGATCGCCGCGTGCCAGCGCTTCCTTCTTGGCTTTGCGGAGGGCCGGTAGCTGAGCGAGCAGACGTCCGCGCCAGATCGAGAGATCCTCGGCATAGCGCTGATACTCCGGCGACATGGCGGCTTTGATGTCGCTATCCTTCATGCTCGAGCTCCTCGCATGGCGATGCGCAGCCTGTGCCAGTATCGTCAGGGAGCGGCGAGGCGCAGTCAATGATGCGCATCGGCGCGGCCGCGGGCTCTTGCAGCCCCAGAGAACGGCCGCCTGGAATGTGCGCCCCCGGTCATGGCAGCAAAAGTGCTTTCCACTTTGGCGGAATATGGTCTAGACGCCCGCCATGACCGCGACCATCAGCGCTTCCGCCCTCCGCACCATCGCCACCGAGCGCGCCGGGCTCGATGCGCTCCATGCCGCCATCGGCAACGGGCTTGCCGCGCCCTTCGCCGCCGCCGTCGAGATGATCCGGGCCGCGTCCGGCCGGGTCGTGATCACCGGCATGGGCAAGTCCGGCCATGTCGGGCGCAAGATCGCGGCGACGCTCGCCTCGACCGGAACGCCCGCGCATTTCGTCCACCCGGCCGAGGCCAGTCATGGCGATCTCGGCATGGTCCAGCCCGAGGACGTCGTCGTCGCGCTGTCCTGGTCCGGCGAGGCGGCCGAGCTCTCGGCGATCGTCGCCTATACGCGCCGCTTCCGGGTCGGGCTGATCGCGATCACCGCCAATGCCGACAGCGCGCTCGGGCGTGAAGCGGATATCGCGCTCGTCCTGCCCAAGGCCGAGGAAGCCTGTCCGAACGGGCTCGCGCCGACGACCTCGACGACGATGCAGATGGCGCTCGGCGATGCGCTCGCCGTCGCGCTGCTCGAGGCGCGCGGCTTCTCGCGCCAGGACTTCTACGTCTACCACCCCGGCGGCAAGCTCGGCGCGCAGCTCAAGACCGTCGCCAGCATCATGCATCAGGGCGAGCGCCTGCCGATCGTCGGTGCGACCGCGGCGATGGCCGATGTGGTCGAGATGATTTCGGCCAAGAGCTTTGGCTGCGCCATCGTCATCGATCCCGAGGGCAAACTCGCCGGGATCGTCACCGACGGGGATCTGCGCCGCAAGCTCGGCAGTGGCTGGGGCGGCCGGCTGGCGCGCGACGTGATGACGGCGAATCCGCGCCGGATCGCGCCGGACGCGCTGGCGGCCGAGGCGCTGGAAATGGTCAACCGGATGCGGGTGACGGCGCTGATCGTCGCGGATGCGGACGAGCGCCCTGTCGGCCTGGTGCATGTGCACGACCTGCTCAATCTCGGCGTCGCCTAAGGTTCGTCGCGGGGCCGGTCTTCTCGCAGGGCCTGACGCAGCGCCTTGCCGGCGAAGGCCATGAAGGCCCTGACCTTGGCGGCGTAGCGCAGATCCGGATGGGTCAGCAGCCAGACCTGCGAACGCAGCTCCGGTACTGGCGGGCTCACCCGCGCAAGTCCGAAGAGCGGATCATCGCCGAGATAGGCCGGCAACAGCGCATAGGCCCCTGAACGTGCCGCGAGCGCGGCGCCGAGCATCAGATTGACCGATGCGATGCGCGCCGCCGGCGGGACATGCGCATCGAGCCAGCGCGCTGCCGGCGTCTGGGCGATCTCGCCCGACAGGCCGATCCAGCCGCCTGCGGCGATGAGTGCGGCGAGGCTCGCCGGATGCGGTTCCGATCCTCTCGTGTAGACCGCATAGTCGAAGCTGCCGAGCTTCGTCCCGATCAGGGTGTCCGGCGGCGCGCGCGTCGGGCGGATCGCGATGTCGGCCTCGTTCCGCCGCATGTCGGCCATGGCGCTGGACACATCGAGCCGCAACTCCAGTCTTGGGTGCAGACGGCCGAAGGCGGCTGCGACCGGCATCACCAGGGCCTGCAGCGTATCGGTCGTCGTCACGGTGAGGGGACCGCCGAGCCGCGCGTCGCGGCCGCTGACCGCGCGGTTGAGTGCGTCGAGCCGTTCCGCGATCGCCTCCGCCTCGGCGACGATCTCCTCGGCCAGGGGGGTCGGTGCCTGGCGGCCGTCGATCCGCTCGAAGAGCTTGCCGCCGAGCCGATGCTCCAGCGCTTCCAGGCGGCGATAGACCGTGGCGGGATGGGCTTGCAGCGCCTCGGCTGCCGGCTTCATGCGGCCGGCACGGGCGATGGCGAGGACCAGAGCGAGATCGTCATGGGTCAGCATGCCTCGCATTCATGCGAATTCTGATCGCAACGCAAGCATTTCGGTTCGCGGCAGCGCGAGGCATTTCGGTCGTGATGCGCCGCCTGGGCGCAACCCAGCGGAGCCGAACACATGCCGAGACTGCTGCTCGTTCAAGCCTCGCCGCGCCAGGGCGATTCCGCCTCGTGCGCGGCCGCGGCGGCTTTCCTGACCCGCCTGCACGAACTGGCGACGGAACTGGAGGTCGATACGCTCGATCTCTGGCGCGAGCCGCTGCCGGAGTTCGACGGGGCGGCGCTGGCGGCGAAATATGCCCGGCTCGCCACGCGAGCGCTGGCTCCGCGCGAAGCCGCGGCGTGGCGCACCATCGAGGCGATGGTCGCGCGGCTGGACGCCGCCGATCTCGTGGTGATCGCGACGCCGATGTGGAATTTCGGGATTCCCTACAAGCTCAAGCACTGGATCGACCTGGTGACGCAGCCGGGGCTGGCGTTCCGCTTCGATCCCGCGACGGGCTATACGCCGCTGCTACGGCCGCGCCCGACGCTCGCGATCGTCGCCAGCGCGGGCGACTACAGCGACGGCCCGAGCTGGGGGCGGCCGGATCTCGCGACGCCCTATCTTCAGGCGGCGCTGCGCTTCATCGGGCTCGGCGAGATCGCGGTGCTCGGGCAGGGGCCGACGATTGGGCCGGAGCCGGTGATCGCGGCCGCCCGCGACAAGGCCCGTGCCAGGCTGAGCCAGCTTGCCGAAAGCTTCGCAGCAGCGCTGCCGCAGGCGCAGGTCAGCGCCGCGAGGGCGTCATGACCGCCGGCTGGGCCTGGCTCGCCCTGATCACGTCCGGCGTCGTCGACGTCGCCTGGGCGTTCTCGATGAAGAAGGCCGATGGCTTTCGCGATACGCCCTGGGCGTTGGCCTCGGTCATCCTGCTGGTCGTCTTCGTCGCCCTGTTGATCAAGGCGCTCGAAGTGCTGCCGCTCGGAACCGCCTATGCGGTCTGGACGGGGATCGGCGCCGCCGGCTCGGTCGCCGTCGGCATTCTGATCTTCGGCGAGCCGGCGACGGCGGCGCGGCTGTTCTGGATCGCGCTCGTCCTTGCCGGGATCGTCGGGCTGAAGCTGCAGGCCGGCTGAACGGCGTGCGCTCAGCCGCGCTCGTAGAGCAGGCGGGCGCGGATCGTGCCGTCGAGGGCGCGGATTTCCTCGATGATCTCGCGCGCGACCTCGCCGACCGGGTCGGCCTCCATCACGACATAGCCGATCTCGCCATCGGTCTGGAAATTCTGGGCGGCGATGTTGATGTTGCGGCTGGCGAAGACGTCGTTGAGACGGCGCAGCATGCCCGGCGCGTTGCGCTGGACCTGGATGAAGCGCGTGCCCGCGGGCCGCGCCGGCAGCTGCACCTGCGGGAAGTTCACCGCGCCGACGGTCGAGCCGACATCGGAATAGTCGACGAGCTTGCGCGCCACCTCGGCGCCGATGCGCTCCTGCGCCTCCTCGGTCGAGCCGCCGATATGCGGGGTCAGGATGACGTTGGGCAGGCCCTGGAGCGGGGTGACGAAGCGGTCGTTGTTGGAGGCGGGCTCCTTCGGGAAGACGTCGACCGCGGCGCCGCCGAGATGCCCGCTCTTCAGGGCCTCCGCGAGAGCCTCGAGATCGACGACCGTGCCGCGGGAATTGTTGATGAGATAGGCGCCCTGCTTCATCAGGGCGATCTCGGCCTTGCCGATCATGCCATGGGTGGCCGGCGTCTCCGGCACGTGCAGCGAGACGATATCGCTGCCGGAAAGCAGGGCGGCGAGGCTCTCGACCGGCTCGGTGTTGCCATGGCGCAGACGGTCGGTGTGATCGTAGTAGATCACCCGCATGCCCATCGCCTCGGCGATGTTGGAGAGCTGGCTGCCGATATTGCCGTAGCCGACGATGCCGAGCGTCTTGCCGCGGACCTCGAAGGCGCCGTTGGCCGACTTGTCCCAGCCGCCCTGATGGGCCGAGCGCGAGCGGTCGGGAATCCGTCGCAGCAGCATGACGATCTCGCCGATGGTCAGCTCGGCGACGCTGCGGGTGTTCGAGAAAGGCGCGTTGAAGACCGGGATGCCGCGCAGCCGGGCTGCGTCGAGATCGACCTGGTTGGTGCCGACCGAGAAGCAGCCGACGGCGAAGAGCCGCTGCGCGGCCGCCAGCGCCGTGCCGGTGAGCTGGGTGCGCGAGCGGATGCCGAGGATATGCGTCTTGGCGATAGCCTCGACAAGTTGGGCCTCGTCGAGCGCCTTGGGCAGCCGGGTCAGGTTGGTGTAGCCGGCGTTCTGCAGGATCGCGACGGCGGAATCGTTGATGCCTTCCAGCAGCAGGACGCGGATGCGATCCTTCGGGAAGGAAAGACGGTCGATCTGTTCGGTCATGGCACGGTCGCAAAGCGGGGGGAGCGGTTGGCTATAGACCCGCAGCGACGTCGGACCAACGCTTTCTTGCGGATATCAGGCGCCCGCGGCGCGCAAGGCCGGGCCGGTCGCCGCGCGCAGATGCTGCTGCGGCAGCAGGAAGGGCAATCCGGTCGGCGGCAGCCGGCTGAAGGCGAGATCGACGCGGAAGACGCCGCGCAGCAGGGCATCGTCGAGAATCGCGGCCGGCGCGCCCTGGGCGACGATCGCCCCCTCATGCATCACCAGCAGCTTGTCGGCATAGGTCACGGCGAGGTTGAGGTCGTGCAGGACGATCAGCACCGCCGCCCCTTGCGTCGCTATGGCGCGGGCGGCGTCGAGCAGAGCAAGCTGGTGGCAGAGATCGAGGCTGGCGATCGGCTCGTCGAGGAAGAGGATCTGCCGCTCGGCGACCGAACGCCCCGCCTCGAGCTGACAGAGCGCCCTGGCGAACTGCACGCGCTGCTGCTCGCCGCCGGAGAGTGTCTGGTACTCGCGACTGGCGAGGCCGAGCACGCCGGCGGTCTCGAGCGATTGGGCGATGATCTGCTCGCTGCGGCTGCGCGACTGGGCGCGGCCGACGCCCTCCAGGCCGAGTCTGGCGACTTCGTAGACGCTGAACGGGAAGGCGAGCCGCTGGTTCTGCGACATCACCGCGCGCTGGCAGGCGAGCTTCCAGGCGGCCGCGCCGGCGAGCGGGGCGCCGTCGAGCCGGACCTCACCCTGGGCCGGGGTCAGCTCGCCGGTCAGGAGCTTGAGCAGGGTCGATTTTCCGGCCCCGTTCGGGCCGACGATGATCGAGGTCGTGCCAGCGTCGAGCTGCAGCGAGGCATCGCGCACCAAGGTGGTGCCGCGAACGCGGAAATGCAGATCCCGGGCTTCGAGGATCGTGGTCATGATTGCGCTCCCCCTCTCAGCTTTCGGCGATCCGGCCGCGGCGCAGCAGCAGCCAGAGGAAGAAGGGCGCCCCGATGAAGGCGGTGACGATGCCGATCGGCAGTTCGGCCGGGACGACGATCAGGCGCGCGACGATGTCGGCGCCGACGAGGAGCGTCGCGCCGCCGATCGCCGAAAGCGGCAGCAGCAGGCGATGATCCGGGCCGATCAGGAGGCGGATCAGGTGCGGCACGACGATGCCGACGAAGCCGATCACGCCGGCTGCGGCGACGCTCGCACCAACGGAGAGGGCGACGAGCACCACCGCCATCGCCTTGATCCGCTGCACGGGGATACCGAGATGGAAGGCCTCGGCTTCGCCGAGCATCAGCGCGTTGAGACCGCGCGCCAGGAAGGGCACGGCCACCAGCAGCGGCAGCACGATCGGCGCTACGACGGAAAGCTTGCTCCAGCTCGCCCCGCCGAGGCTGCCCATCGACCAGAAGGTGAGGTCGCGCAACTGTCGATCGTCCGAAATGTAAGCGAGCAGCCCAGTGAGCGAACCGGCGAGCGCTCCGAGCGCGACGCCGGCCAGCAGCATGGTGGCGACCGAGGTCCGCCCCTCGCGCGTCGCGATCAGGTAGAGCGCCAGCGTCGAGATCAGCCCGCCGAAGAAGGCGCCGAAGGGCAGGGCCGCGAAAGGCAGTTTGATGCCCATACCCATGCCCGCCAGCAGCCGGTCGCCGAGCACGATCGTCGCGGCGGCGGCGAGGCCGGCGCCGGCCGAAACGCCCACCAGCCCGGGATCGGCGAGCGGGTTGCGGAACAGGCCCTGCATCAGGGCGCCGGAAATGGCCAGCGCCGCGCCGACCAGCGCGCCGAGCAGCAGGCGCGGCATGCGGATGTTGAGCACGACCAGCGCCTCGCGGCTGTCGAGCAACTCGGCCGGTCCGCTGCCGAGGCGCGCCAGCAGGATCTCGGCGACGCGCCCGGGCGCGATGGCGAAGGCCCCGGCGCCGAGCGAGAGCAGCATCAGCAGCAGGCACAGTCCGAGCAGGACGCCGCCGGCGACGAGGTTGCGCTGCCGGCGGCTGGCGGTCAGCCGCGCCAGCGCGGTCGCGCCGGGCACCGTGGCTGGCTTCATGGCGAGGGTCATTTCGCCCCGGGAAGCTGGGCGATCTTGGCCTCCGGATAAAGCGCGGCCATCAGGTCACGGGCGGCATCCGGGGTCCGGGGGCCAAAGCCGAGAAGGTAGAGCCCATCCATGCGGATCAGGCCCTTCGTCTTGGCCGCCGGGGTCTGCGAGAAGGCAGGCAAGGCGAAGAGCTCCTCGGGCGTCTGGGAGGGAGCGGCGCTGTGGCGCATCATCAGCACATAATCCGGGGCGGCGGTGATGATCGCTTCGTCGGTCATTGGCTTGAAGCCCTCGACCGCCTCGGCGGCGTTGACGCCGCCGGCGAGCGCGATGATGGCGTCGGCGGTGCTGTTGCGGCCGCCGACCATGGTGCGGCCGTTCTGCAGCGAGAGCACGAAGAGCACGCGCTTCTTGCCCGGCAGGCCGGCGCGCAGCTTGTCGAGCTCGGCGAAGCGGGCCTTGACGCCGGCGGCGAGCTGCCGCGCCGGCTCGGCGGCGCCGGCGGCCTTGCCGATGATCTCGATCTTCGAGACCACCGCCTCGGGCGTCAGCGCCTCGGGAACCGGCGCCATGGACAGGCCGGCCTCGCGCACGAGCGCCATCGCGTCGGGCGGGCCGGCGCCTTCGACCGCGATCACCAGGGACGGCTTCAGCGAGAGGACGCCCTCGGCCGAGAGCGCCCGGACATAGCCGACATTCTTCTTCTCTTTCAGCGCCTCCGGCGGCCACAGGCTGGTGGTGTCGACACCGACGATGCTGTCCTGCAGTCCGAGCGCATAGAGCACTTCAGTGACGACGCCGCCGACCGCGACGATGCGCTGGGCGGATTGCGCCTGAGCGCTGGCGACGAAGCCGAAGCCCGTCTGCGCCATCCGGGTGGGCCAGGCTTGGCTGCCGGCGAGGCTGGAGGCGGCGAGAAGCGTCAACCCGATGGCGGCCGTGAGTTCCCGGCCGAGGCGCTTGGCCTTGATGCCGGC
>JAEXUU010000314.1 GCA_023452965.1 Pseudomonadota bacterium
GCGCCATTCCGTGCGCGCAGCCGGCGGAAGGCGCGCCGCGCTCAGCTCCGGCGAAGCCGCCGGCGATACGGCCACAGGCATGATGCACGCCCTCCCGCTTCCCCTTTGTCTGCCGCAGCGCTATTCAGCCGCCTGCACATGCGGCGCGTCGGCCTTCCGCGCCAGCATCTCAGCGATCCAGCGATAGGTCGGCTTCAGCCCATCCTTCAGCAGGATGCTGGGCTCCCAGCCGAGCACTTCGCGCAGCCGTGAATTGTCGCTGTTGCGCCCGCGGACACCTTGCGGACGTGAGCGGTCATGCCGCTTTACGAGCCGCTTGCCAGCGATCTCGGAGACCATGTCGACGAGCTGGTCGACGGAAACGAGCTCGTCCGTGCCGAGATTCAGCGGCCGGTCGTAGTCGGACCGCATGATGCGGAAGATGCCCTCGACGCAGTCGTCGACATGCATGAAGGAACGCGTCTGCTGGCCGTCGCCCCAGATCTCGATGGAGGAGCCGTCGGCCGCCAGGGCGACCTTCCGGCAGATCGCCGCCGGCGCCTTCTCGCGGCCGCCATCATAGGTGCCGAGCGGTCCGTAGACATTGTGGAAGCGCACGGTGCGGGTCGGGAAGCCCCAGTCCTCCGAGAAGTACTGGCACATCTTCTCCATATAGAGCTTCTCGAGCCCGTAACCTTCCTCCGGATCGGCCGGGAAGGCATCGTCCTCACGCAGCGGCGTCACATCGGGCTTGTGCTGCAGATACTGCGGATAGATGCAGGCCGAGGAGGAGAACAGGAAGCGCTTCACTCCGGCGTCGCGCGCCGAGTCGATCATGTGCACGTTGATCAGCGTGTTGTGCAGCGTGATCGCGGCATGGGACGAGGTGATGTAGCCGATCCCGCCCATGTCGGCAGCGAGGTGATAGACCTCGTCGACCCCCGCGACCGCCTTCGCGCAATTGGCGGGGACGCGCAGGTCGAGCACCTCGAACTCGTGCGCCTTGCTCGCCTCGTATTCTGGCGCCTTGATGTCAACGCCGCGGACCTTGTAGCCCTGCGCGACCAGGTACGAGACGAGATGGTGGCCGATGAAGCCGCCGGCGCCGGTGACCAGTGCGATCTTTTTAGGCATGTCGATCTCCAGCTCTGGATGAGAAACGGGATGTGAGGTTCAGCCGGCGATGAGACGGCGCAGACGCCGTCTCGTGCCGAGCCAGACGGTGGTCGCCGAACGCCGGACGAGATCGCCGGCGACGGCCGTGAGGAAGCCCGGAACGATGCGCAGATAGCGGCGGCCGAGGCGGCGCGGTTCCTGGCAGAGCCGGAAGAACCATTCCAGGCCGTTGCGCTGCATCCAGAGCGGGGCCTGGGCCTTGCGGCCGGCGAGGAAATCGAAGGCGGCGCCGACACCGATCAGCACGGGAGCATCGAGGCGCGCACTATGGCTCGCCATCCAGTACTCCTGTTTCGGGGTGCTCAGCCCTACCCAGACGATATCGGGCTTGGCTGCGTTGATCTGGGCGACGACGTCGTCGTCCTCCTCGCTGGTCAGCGGGCGGAAGGGCGGGCAGAGCGTCCCGGCGACGACGAGGCCCGGGCAATCGCGCTTCAGGACGGCGGCCAACTGGTCGGCGACGCCCTTGTCGCCGCCATAGTAGAACTGCCGGTAGCCGCGCTTGGCCGAAAGCGCGCTGAGCGCCCGCATCAAATCCGGGCCGTAGACCCGCTTGGTGTCGGCGTGGCCGAGCAGGCGCGAGACCCAGACCAGCGGCATGCCGTCCGGCGTCGCCATGCCGGCCTTGTTGTGGATCGCCCGCAGAACGGGGTCGCGCCGGCTCTCCATGACGCCATGGGCGCCGGTGATGCAGACATAGTGGTGCTTGCCGGCAGCGATCCACGACTCGATCGTGTCGAGCGCCTTGGGCAGGTCGATGGCGGCGACGCGGACACCGAGGATGTCGACACGCGACAGCTGGGGGCGGGAGATCGGCGCGTTCATGCCACCACCTTCAGCTCCAGCGATTGCGGGGGAGCCGGCTCCCTGGCCAGGAGCTCGTCGAAATAGGCGATCGTGCGCGAGAGGCCGTCCCGCAGTTCGACCCGCGGCTTCCAATGCAGCAACTCGGAAGCGCGTCCGATATCGGGGCAGCGCTGGCGCGGATCATCGGCAGGAAGCGGGCGGAAATCGAGCACCGAGCGCGAGCCGGTCAGCTCGATCACCGTCTCGGCGAGTTCGCGCACGCTGATCTCGTGCGGGTTGCCGAGGTTGACCGGCCCGATCACGTCGCCATCGACGTTCATCAGGCGGACGAGCCCGTCGACGAGATCGTCGACATAGCAGAAGGAGCGGGTCTGGCTGCCGTCGCCATAGAGCGTGATCGGCTCGTTGCGCAGCGCCTGGATAATGAAGTTGGAGACCACGCGGCCGTCCTGCGGGTGCATGCGGGGGCCGTAGGTGTTGAAGATCCGGGCGACCCTGATGCCGATGCCGTGCTGGCGTTGATAATCGTAGAACAGGGTTTCGGCGCAGCGCTTGCCTTCGTCGTAGCAGGCCCGCGGCCCATTGATGTTCACCAGCCCGCGATAGTCTTCGCGCTGGGGATGCACCTCCGGATCGCCATAGACTTCGCTGGTCGAAGCCTGAAGGATACGACTGCGCAGACGCTTGGCGAGGCCGAGCATGTTGATCGCGCCCATGACGCTCGTCTTGGTCGTCTGGACCGGATCATGCTGATAGTGGATCGGCGAGGCCGGACAGGCGAGATTATAAATCTCATCGACTTCGACATAGAGCGGGAAAGTTACGTCATGCCTAAGAACGTCGAAGTTCTTGTTTTCAAGCAACTCTGATATGTTTGCACGCGTCCCAGTGAAATAATTATCGACGCATACGACCTCATTCCCCTGAGCCAGCAATTTCCTGCAAAGATGAGATCCGAGAAAGCCGGCGCCGCCGGAAACCATAACCCGTTTCATTCTACTCTCCGGATTGCATACTCTGATGAGATCAGCCGCACTTAAGAGAACAGTCATTCCTGATCTTGTATTTTTGTGCGTCGAGAATGACTTCTTGTCGCCCCGCATCGATTTTGAATTTTTACTTATATTATCAGATTGCTAAGTATTTATAATTGCGCCCCGCCACAATTGCTATTTTGGAGCATCCTCGACAGGCTGCTCTCATCTTGGGAGGTACCTCATCGCACCGCTTGGAAAGTGGCAGCCCATTGGGGGGAGGCGTGGCGATTAACTGCCGGCGAAATCCTCGTTTGCGACGGCTGCCTGTGCTGGCCACGAGGCGCTTTTTCATCAGCAAATTCCAAGAATAATCGAACATATTCAGCAATTTAAATATTGACGGCCGCGGGGTAGCCCTTTCGCGCCCTCCTCTTCGCCCGAATGCGCCCGATCGAAAGCGGCGCGGTGCTCTAGCCTGTCTGCCATGCCTGCTTCTTCCGGCCGGGAACGACGACCTCGCCGGCCGGATGCGAAGGCATCGAGGAAGAGGCCGAGCCAGGAAGGGTGGAGCGATGTCCGTCTCCCAGAAGA
This sequence comes from Pseudomonadota bacterium, assembly GCA_023452965.1. The sequence continues at coordinate 3,531 of JAEXUU010000314.1, forward strand.
TCGCACCGGCAGCCATGCCGAGAGCGCCCGGGCACGGTCCGCAGAGGCGTAATGGGACGCGGCAACTGACCTGGCTGGCGGCGTTCTGTGCGATCGCGCTCCAGGCATCTCCCGTGAGAGCGACCGAAGCCACCGCCTACCGCGTTGCGCCGGGGGACCGGATCGGCATCACCGTCTTCGGCCAGGCCGACATGTCCGGCGAGACGATGATCGATGCCACGCACAGCATCGCCGTGCCGCTGGTCGGATCGATATCGGTGCGCGGCCTGACGCTGAAGGAGATCGAGCAGCGCGTCGCGAAGAGCCTGGCCGACGGCTATCTGCAGAACCCGGTCGTCTCCGTGAAGCTCACCGAGCCACGCCCGATCTACGTCGTCGGCGATGTCCGTACCGCCGGCGTCTACCCCTATCGCCACGGCGTTTCGGTGCTCGGCGCGGTCGCGCTGGCCGGCGGCTTCACCGTGCCCGAGGAACAGGCCCGGGCCGCGCTGCGGACCGATTTCGTCCAGGCCGACGAGCGCGTCAAAAGCCTGGAGGCAAGCCGGCTGACCCTGACTGCGCGCCGTATTCGCCTCGAAGCCCAACGCGACGGCCGCGAGCCGGACTTCGGCGGCCTGGAGAGCGGCCGGGGCATGGAGGAATTCACCGCGCAGCTGAAGACCAGTGAGGCGCAGCTCCATGCCTTCCAGACCTCCGCCCTGCAGCAGCAGGTCGAGATGCTGCAACAGCAGGAGCCGAAGCTTCTGGAGAACAAGCGCTATGTGCAGGAGCAGCTCAATGCCGAGAAGCGCCAGCTCGAGCTGATCCAGCAGCATCTCGTCGACTACAACGCCCTGCTCAGCTCGGGGCTGGCGCGGCGCTATACCGGAATCGAGCTGCAGCGCGAGGAAGCGCGCAACCGCGGCAACATCGCGCGCTTCAACGCCGACATGTCGAACATCGCAATCGCACAGGGCGAACTCGGCCTGCGGATCCGGGAAGTGCGCGAAGCCTTTCAGCGCCGCGTCTGGACCGAGATGCAGGACGGCGTGCAGCGCCTCGCCGAGGTGGAGGCCGCACTACCGGCGGCACGTCTCACCCGCGAGCTCCGGCTGCGCCAGATCGGCTTCGCCGAAGAGGCCAGCGGACCGCCGCGGCGCTCCCTGTTCGTGACGCGCCAGACCGATCAGGGCAGCGAGACCTTCCCGATCGCAGAAGGCGCCCTGCTCGCGCCGGGCGACATCCTGCGGGTCGAGCGCCAGCGCGAGACCGATGCAGCGTTGCCGCCGACCGCCGCCGCAATGCGTTGACGACCCCTTCTCCGCCGCCACCGAACCTGGAGCAAAACATGAGCTGCCCAATCCGGCCCTTGATCCTGTGTGGCGGCGCGGGGACGCGCCTCTGGCCGATGTCGCGCGAATCCTACCCGAAACAGTTCGCCTTGCGGGTCGGAGGCTACTCGATCTTCCAGCAGACGCTGCTGCGGGTCTCCGGGCCGGAATTCGGCAGGCCGCTCATCATCACCAATCAGGCCTATCGCTTCATCGCCGAGCAGCAGCTCGCCGAGATCGACATTCTGGCCGATTTCGTCCTCGAACCCGCCCGGCGGGACACCGCTCCCGCGATCGTCGCCGCCGCAGCCGTCGCAGGCCAGCTCGACCCCGACGTGCCCCTGCTGGTCCTGGCCTCGGACCACCAGGTCCGCGACGGCGAGGCGTTCCGTACCGCCGTGCTGGCCGGGCTTCCCGCCGCCAAGGCCGGCTGGCTGGTGACCTTCGGCATCAGGCCGACCGATCCCGCCACCGGCTACGGCTATATCGAGGCGGGCGAGGTGCTGGCGAATGGCGCCCGCGCCGTGCGCCGCTTCGTCGAGAAGCCGGATGCCGAGCGGGCCCGGCACTATGTGATGGACGGGTTGCTGTGGAACTCCGGCAACTTCATGGCCAGCGCCCGGACCTTGCTCGAGGAGTATGCGCTGCACCAGCCGACGAGCTCGGCGGCGGTCACGCTCGCCGCGGAGAGGGCCAAGGCGTCGCCGGGCGTCGTCGCGCTCGATGCGGCCGCCTATGCCGAAGCCGAGCAGCTCTCGATCGACTACGCCATCATGGAGCGGACGGTGCGGGCAGCGGTGGTCCCGCTCGCCTGCGGCTGGTCTGATGTCGGCAACTGGGACCTGCTTTGGTCGGTCAGCGACCAGGATGGGGCCGGCAATGTCAGCCGAGGCGAGGTCGTCCTTTCGGACGCCCAGCGTTGCTATGTCTCCAGCGACGGGCCGCTGACCTCGGTGCACGGCGTCGAGGATCTGATCGTCATCGTCAACAAGGACGCGATCCTGGTCACCGACCGCCACCGCAGCGGCGAGGTCAAGCAGATCGTTGAGGGCCTGCGCCGCACCGGTCGGCAGGAGGCCGACACGCATTGCAAGGTCTACCGCCCCTGGGGCTGGTACCAGGTCACCGATTTTGGCGACGACTTCCAGGTCAAGCGTATCGTCGTCAATCCGAAAGGGCGCCTCTCCCTGCAGAAGCACGGGCACCGCGCCGAGCACTGGGTTGTGGTCCGCGGTACGGCGCAGGTCACCGTCGGCGACAAGGTCAGCCTGCTGACCCCGAACGAGCACGCGCATATCCCGCTCGGCGCCGTCCACCGCCTCGAGAATCCCGGCAACACGCCGGTCGAGCTCGTCGAGGTTCAGTGCGGCGATTATCTCGGCGAGGACGACATCGTCCGCCTTGAGGACATCTATCAGCGCGCCTGAACACGGGCGCGCCGCCGCCCGCGGCCGACCTGCCTATCAGCGAAGCGAACGGCGAAGCCCAGCTCGATCCGCCCGCCCCGCGACGAAACAAGACGAAGGCGATGCAACCCACTCCGATCAACCCAGGCAAGCGCACCGCTTCCCCCTCAGAAGGCCGCGTCAAGGTCATGAACTGGGCATTCCAGAATCCGATCAGGCTGGAAGACGGTGCGCCCCGACATTTCGAACATGTCGGATACGAGGCCGGCCTCGCCCTGTGGCGCCGTCGGCGGATGATCACGGGCCTGGTCGTACTGGCATTGCTCGGCGCGGCCGCCTTCGTCCTGCTGAGTGCGAAGCGCTACACCGCCACGGCCCTCGTCCAGATCGATTTCAGCCGGGACGACCCGGCTGGCGGGCGACGTAGCGCCGGCCTGCCGCTCGATGCAAGCGCGCTCGTCGAGACCGAGGCGCGGTTCGTGCGCTCACGCACGATCACGCGCCAGGTCGCCGAGCAGCTGGCGGCCGAGGAAGCCGCGAAGCCCGACGCCCGGCCCAGCGATATCGCTCCCAGCCCGGCCCAGCGGGAGGCCCAGATCCAAGAGCTGATGCGCAATCTCACGGTCAGGAACGACAGCCGCTCCTATCTGATCGAGATCGGCTACACCGCCGGCTCCCCGGACAAGGCGGCGGAGATCGCGAACCGTTTCGCCGACACCTACCTCGCCAATCGCGGCGAAACGAGCTCGGCCTCGTCGCGCCGGGCGGCCGAGTGGTATTCGGATCAGATCGAGGTCACCAGGAAGAGCCTCGAACAGGCCGAATGGTCCGCCGCCGAATATCGGCGCAGCTCGGGCATCGTCGAGACCGGCACCGAGGGCGCGGCACTGCTCCAGCAGAGGATGCGCGAAATCTCCAGCCAGGCGAGCGCGGCGACGCTCGCCCGGGTGAACGAAGAGTCGCGGCTGCAGCGCGCCAAGCAGGCCGTCGCCGAGGGCAACATCCCGGCGGACATCGCCGCGCTGCCCCAGATCCAGCGGCTCATCGAAAGCCGCGAGGCGGCCCGCCGCCAGGTGAGCACGCTGGCCGCCGCTACCGGCGAACGCCACCCGTCGGTGATTCAGGCGCGCACCCTGCAGCAGGAGGCGGAAGCGCGCCTTCAGAGCGAGGTCACGAACGCCCTGGCGACGATCGCCGAAGACGTGAAGAGCGCGAAGCGGGTCGAGGAGGAGATCGAGGCCGGGGCCAGCAAGGCCAAGTCGACGCTGATCGACACGCGGGGGAGAGAGGCCGAGCTGCGGACCCTGCAGGGCCGGGCCGACGCACTCCGCGAACGTCTCAAGACCCTGAACGAGGGCCATATGCAGGCGCGGGCCCTGGCGGAGCTGAAGCCGGTGGCCGCCCAGATCATGGCCGCCGCCGAGCCGAACCAGGTGCCGACCGGGCCGAAGAAAGGGCTGACGCTCGCTCTCGCAGGGATCGGGGCCGCTGCGCTCGGCGGGCTGCTGACCTTCCTGCTCGAGCGCCGGGACCTCGGCTTCCGCAAGGAAGAGGAAGTGCTGCCGACGACCGGCAGCCCCTGCATCGGCATGCTGCCGGCGCTGCAGCCGGGCGATGCCCGGGTCAACGCCGCAACGCAGCGCGAAACCCTGCGGGCGGTCATCGCTTCCCAGCACCTCGCCGAATCCGGCAGCGCCAAGGTCGTGCTGATGACCTCGGCCCTTCCGGAACAGGGCAAGTCGCAAGTGCTCCACGACATGGCCCACTGCCTGGTCGAGATGGGGCGACGCGTGCTGATCGTCGATGCCTCGCCGCGCAGCGAAATCGACAGCACCGGCAAGGTGGCGCTGGAAGACGTCATCGCCGGCAGCGCGGCCCGAAAGCGGGTGCTCGAAGGCGGCCGGCAATGGACGCCGGCCGAGGTGACCGCACGCAACCCGCTGCTGCGCCGGCGCGCGCCCCCTGCCGTCGGAGAGTCGCGCCACCTGTCGATCCTGCAGCGGCGCGGTGGCCTGTCGGATAGCGGTCCGGCCTTCTCGCCGGCGACGCTCGCGGACCTGGTGACCGAGGCGCGCTCTTCCTTCGACGTGGTGCTGGTCGAGGCGCCGCCGGTGCTGCTCGCTGCGGACGCGCTGATCCTCGCCCAGTTCGCCGACATCGTCCTGCATGCGGCGCGCTGGCACGATACGCCGAAGGCTACCGTCGCCGCAGCCATGAAGCGGCTCTACGACGGAGCGGTCAGAGTTCACGGCGTCATCCTGACCCAGGTCGACATGGAGCGCTACGAGAGCTTCCGAAGCTTCCGCGCCCCGCCATCGGCTCGCAAGATCCGCAAATACTACGCCGACTTCGACTGAATACCGGGAGGCAACCTTGGGCCTGCGCGATCGCATCATCATTACTGGCGGCAACGGCTATGTCGGCCGCCAGCTGACCCGCCAGCTCTACGACAAGCACGATGTCTGTGTCGTCGACAATCTCCGCTATGGCGAGCTCCGCTTCACGCCGACAGATCTCGAACGCATCCGCTTCGAGCGGCTGGACATCACCGACGAGCTGGCGATGGCGCGGCTCGTCCGGGACTTCCGCCCGGACGTCATCGTCCATCTGGCGGCGATCCACTACATCCCGGAATGCGAGAACGACCCGGCGCTGGCGCTGCGGGCCAATCTGCTCGGACTGGTCAGCGTCCTGCTCGCCGCCCAGCCGGGCACGCGCTTCGTCTTCGCGAGCAGCGGCGCCGTCTACAAGCCCGACCTCGCGCCACATTGCGAGGGCTCGGCAGCACTGGAGCCGAACGACATCTACGGGATGAACAAGCTGCATGGCGAGCAGTACGTGCGCTATCTCGCGCAGCAGCGCTCGCTCTCCGCGGTCATCGTCCGGCTGTTCAATGTGGTCGGCCCTGGCGAGACCAATCCGCATCTCCTGCCCGAAATCGTCGCGCAGCTGAAGGCCGGCCGAAGGGTGGTCCGGCTCGGCAATCTCTGGCCGAAGCGCGACTACATCCATGTCGAGGATGCGGCACGGGGCTTCGCCACCATCGCGACCGCCCGGCGCCAGCAGTCGGAAAGCACGATCACGGTCAATCTCGGCACGTCGCAGCCCTATTCGGTCGAGGAAGTGCTGCAGAAGCTGCGTGCCGTCGCCGATGTCGAGTTCGAGCTGGAGCAGGATGGCAGCCGGGTCCGGCCGGTCGACCGCCCGTTCCTGGCCGCCGACACCACGCAGATCCGCCAGCGCTTCGGCTGGGTCCCCGCCCTCACGATCGACGATGCGGTGCGCGACCTCTGGCGCGCCCCGGACCTCGCCAGCGCGCTGGTGGAGAAATACCAATGATCAAGGTCCTGGCGGCGATCGTCGCCCCGCCGCATCTCAGCGTCAGCGGTGCCGGCCGAGCCGCCGAGCAGCTCAGCGCCGCGCTCGCCGGGCATTGCGAGATCACCATCGCCAGCATGATGGGCGCGCAGACGTACGAGGCGGAGGCTCCGGGTCTCCGCCGCGTGCCGGTCAAGGTGGGCTTGCCCCCGGTGCTGCCCTGGAGCCGGGTTCCGAACCGCTATCGCACCCTGTTCTACGGCTCCGACATTCCGGCGATGGTCCGCTCCGGACAGTTCGACCTCGTGCACCTGCACAATCCGATGCCGGCGCTGGAAATGGCCAGGATCGCCCGGGCCTGCCGCGAGGTCGGCGTTCCCTATGTCGTCTCCACCCATGGTTTCAACGAGATCGCCAACGGCAACCGGATCTACGGTTTCGGTCCGCTTCGCCGCCTCGCCTGGCAGATGCTGGTGACGCGCCCGGTCCACCAAGCGGTGCGCGGGGCGGCCGCCATCCTCGGACTGTCGCCGGCGGATCGCGAGATCGTCGAGGCGATGGGCTTTTCCGGGAGCTTCGCCGTGGTCCCGAACGGCGTGCCGATGCCCGGCACGTCCGATGCGGGCGAGGACGCAGCTATCTGCACCCGGCTCGGCGTGCCGGCGCGGCGAAATGGCGAGCTGACCTGCATGTTCCTGGCGAACCATACGCCGAACAAGGGCCTGCCGGTCCTGCTGGAAGCCTTCGACGGCCTGAACTGCCCCTACACCCTGATCGTCGGCGGCGAGAGGCGTCCCGAGATCGACTACGGAATCGCTTCGGCGACACGCCGGCCCGACCAGCGGATCGTCGTGACCGGGCGCCTGTCGGACGCCGAGGTCCAGGCCCTGTTCCGCCGCTCCGACCTTTTCGTCTTCCCGACGCTCGCCGACACCTTCCCGCTGGTCGTGCTGGAAGCGATGTCGCATGGCGTGCCGGTGCTGGCCTCGCGGGTCGGCGGCATTCCGCACCAGCTCGATCAGGCCAGCGGCCAGCTGGTCGAGCCCGGCGATGCCCGCCAGCTGCGCGACGCGATCGCCGCGCTGGCCGCCCGATCCGACATGCTCCCGAAAATGGGACAACGCGCCAGGGCGCGGGTCGCCCGGCATTTCACCTGGGAGAACGCGGCCAAGCGGGCCTTCGCCGAATACGAAAAGGCACTCGAGGCACCCGCGCAGGCGCGCGCCGCCGACTGGTCCAACGTCTCCACACTCCATCCGCTTCAGCGAGGAACGCGAGCATGAGCTCTGGCATCCCCCAGCGTCTGGCCATCATCGGCTGCGGCGCGGTCGTCGACCATCACATCCTGCCGGCGCTGCGCCGCGCCGGCTGGCAGCCTTCGGTGCTGGTCGACCGTTCGCCGGAGCGGCGCGCCATGCTCGCCCGC
>JAEXUU010000325.1 GCA_023452965.1 Pseudomonadota bacterium
CTGGCGAAGCGCAAGAGCGCGCTGGTCGGGCTGGCGGTCGTGCTGCTCATGGTGTTCGTGGCGCTCTTCGCACCGCTTCTGGCGCCCTATGCCCCGACCGCGCAGAGCTGGCCGGCCGTGCGCAAGGCTCCCTCCGCAGCGCATTGGTTCGGAACCGACGAAGCTGGCCGCGATATCCTGTCCCGCATCATCTGGGGGGCGCGAGCTTCCCTGATGGCCGGCCTCACCTCGGTCGGCATCGCCATGGCGATCGGCGTGCCGCTCGGGCTCGCCGCGGGCTTTCTCGGCGGCTTCGTCGACGGCCTCATCAGCCGCTTCACCGACGCGATGCTGGCTTGCCCGTTTCTCATCCTCGCCATCGCGCTCGCCGCCTTCCTGGGCCCGAGCCTGACGAATGCGATGCTGGCGATCGGCATCACCGCCACGCCGTTCTTCATCCGCCTGACGCGCGGCCAGGTGCTGTCGATCAAGGGCGAGGATTATGTCGAGGCCGCACGCGCCATGGGCAATCCGCAATGGCGCGTCGCAGCGCGGCATATCCTGCCGAACATCCTGCCGCAGCTGATGGTCCAGGCGACGCTGACCATCGCGATGGCGATCATCGCGGAAGCCAGCATGTCCTTCCTCGGCCTCGGCCTTCAGCCGCCAGCGCCGTCCTGGGGGTCGATGCTGAACTCGGCCCAGCGCTTCCTCAGCAACGCGCCCTGGATGGCGCTCTGGCCGGGCATCGCCATCTTCGCGACGGTCCTGTCGTTCAATCTGCTTGGCGACGGCCTCAGAGACGCCCTCGATCCACGGGCGCGCTGAACGGCCGCCCTCCCTTGCCAGACCAGCGATCCGGCAGAGGCCGAGACAAGACCGTGCGAAAGCGCCGCGGTCATCTGGCTCCGAAGGATCGGCGCACCTAACAATGGGCTCGGGCCGCCACCATGCGGACGGCCGTTTGTCGGGAGAACATGACGATGCTGGACTGGACTGGTTATCGGACGGAGCTGAAGCTGCGCGTCGGCGATTTCGGCAAGGCTGCGCCCGATGCGCTCAAGGGCTATGCCGCGCTCAGTGCCGGCGCGGCGAAGACGCAGCATCTCGACGCCCGCACGCGGGAGCTGATCTCGCTCGCGGTGGCCGTGACCACCCGCTGCGATGGCTGCATCACCAGCCATGTCGAAGCCGCCATCAGGGCCGGGGTGACCAAGGAGGAAATCTCCGAGGCTCTCGGCGTTGCCATCGCGATGAATGCGGGCGCGGCTCTCGTCTATTCGGCACGCACGCTCGACTGCTTCGAACAGACCGCAGCGCGCAATTCCGCAGCAGCGGAGTAAGCTGGGCCGGGCCTATGGCCGCCCGCCATCCTGCCCCGCGCGGGATGGCGCATCGAGGCGCATGGCCCAGGCGGAAACCGCCTCGGCCAGCGTCGCGAGATGATCGGCGGCTGAAAAGCCGGATACCCGCTTCCGGGGCTTCAGGTCGTGGTCGCCATCTTCCAGCCAGAGGATATCGATCGCCGGTGAAAGCCGATAGGTCGAGACCTCCTCACGGGTGCCGAACTCATCCCGCGTCCCCTGCACGATGAGCGTCGGGGTCTTCAGATCGGCCAGATGCCCAGTTCGCAACTGCTCCGGCTTGCCGGGCGGGTGGAAGGGGTAGCCGAGGCAAAGCAGGCCGTCGATCCGGCCGTTTTCGAACAGCTCGTCAGCGACCATGCTGGCGACGCGGCCACCCATCGACTTGCCGCCGATGATGAGCGTTCCCGCGGCACCCAGCGCGTCGATGGCCGCGAGGTATTGCGGGTTCAGCTTCTCGGCGCGCGGAGGCGGCGGGCGCGAGGTTCCTCTGCGCCGGGCCGCCATGTAATCGAACTCGAAGCGGGCGACACGGAAGCCGGCCCCGGCCAGCGCCCTTGCGGACGCCGTCATCGATGGCGAATCCATCGGGGCTCCGGCGCCATGGGCCAGGAGAATGGTCACATCGGCCTTGTCGGGGCCATCGAACAGAAACATCGCGCTGCCCTGCCTCGAACCGCTTATGTCCCGCAGAACGTCGCCAGCACGCGCTCATGCACGGCTGGCGGACGCTCGTAATCTTCTCGGCCCGGCTGCGCCTCGAAAGGCTTCGCCAGGACGCCGACGAGAGCTTCAAAGGGCGCGAAATCGCCCTGTTCGACGGCGGCCTCGATCACCGCTTCGACCTGATGGTTTCGCGGGATGTACAGCGGATTGATGCGCAACATCGCATCCCGACGGGCCTCCGCGGATGCGGGCTCCCGCTGCAGGCGCTGACGCCAGAGACCCTCCCATGCGTCGAAGGCCGCCGGGTCCTTGAAGAGGTTGCGGCAGGATTCGGCACGGTCCTGCCCGGCCTCCTCGCTCTGCCGCCGGAAGACCAGCGTGAAATCGGCTTCGCCGGCCTGCATCGCATCGAGCAGGCCCTTGATGAGTGCGACATCCGCCTCTTCCTGCGTGGCGAGGCCGAGCTTCCGGCGGAAACCTGCGATCAGATGTGCCTGGAATTGCGGATCGAACCGGTCGAGCGCTCCTTGCGCGATCGGCACGGCCTTGTCGATGTCGTCGTCCAGCAACGGCAGCAGCGTCTCAGCGAAGCGGGTCAGGTTCCAGCGGGCGATCGGCGGCTGGTT
>JAEXUU010000364.1 GCA_023452965.1 Pseudomonadota bacterium
GGCTCGGCGGGGTCCCTCAGAGCCGTTTCCAGCCTGGGCCGACGGCGGTGGCTTCGTCAGCATCAGCCGCAGCGATGACGAACTGTCCATCGTCTGCCTGCAGAACCGTATCCCGCACGACGTGCGCATGGATGGCGGATGGTCCTGCCTCAAGCTGCAGGGGCCGTTCGCCTTTGGCGAAACCGGCATCGTCCTGTCGGTGATCGCGCCGTTATCGACCAACGGCATCGGCATCTTCGTGGTCTCGACCTTCGACGGCGACCATCTCTTGGTGAAAGCCGTCGATTTCGAGAAGGCGTGCGCGTTGTTGATCGAGGCTGGACACAGGCTGACCTGACCAGTCGACCGCGGAACAATTCTCACCAGGCGCGCCGGGCGATCGATCGCAACCCCGAGAGCCGGAGCGGCGGCCGGGGCCCTTCAGGAGCGGCCGTGATCGCCGAGCAAATCCGGCCGCCGCTCCCGCGTGATCTTCTCCGCCTGCTCGCGCCGCCAGCGTGCGATGCGGGCATGGTCACCCGAGAGCAGCGCCTCGGGCAGGCCCCTGCCCTCCCATTCGCGCGGCCTGGTGTAATGCGGGTATTCGAGCAGCCCGTTCTCGAAGCTCTCCTCCTGCCCGGAAGCCTGCTTGCCCATCACGCCGGGAATCAGCCGCACGCAGGCATCGAGTAGCACCATCGCCGCCATCTCGCCGCCGGAGAGGATGTAGTCGCCGATCGAGACCTCCGTCAGGCCGCGCCCCTCGATGACGCGCTCGTCGACCCCCTCGAAACGCCCGCAGACGATGACGACGCCCTCGCCCGCCACGAAGTCGCGGACCATGCGCTGGTCGAGCCTGCGCCCGCGCGGCGACATCAGCAGCCTTGGCCGCGGGTCATCGGCAGGGACGGCGGCATCGATCGCCGCCGCCAGGACGTCGCAACGCAGCACCATGCCGGCGCCGCCCCCGGCAGGGTTGTCATCGACATTGCGATGCCGGCCGATGCCATGGTCGCGGATCTGGTGGGTATCGAGCGACCACAGCCCGCTGCGCAGCCCCTCGCCGGCCAGCGAGGCGCCGAGCGGGCCCGGGAACATGTCGGGGTAGAGCGTCAGGATCGAGGCATGGAAGGTCATGCCCTCTGCTGGCACGAAACGACGGCCGCGTCATCAGCGCGGCGCAGCCATCGCTCCGTGCCATGCCCGGGGGTGTGCTATGCAGCGCCCTTTTGCCGGACGCACGCGCGCCAATGGGCGTGCAGCCCCTCGATGTCGGCGCTGGTCAGCAGGGGCATGGCGTCGCGCAGATGCGCGTCGCTCCAGTCCCACCACGCCATTTCGAGCAGCAAGGCGATCTTCACCTCGTCGAAGCGCTTGCGGATCAGCTTCGCCGGATTGCCGCCGACGATGGCGTAGGGCTCGACATCGCGGGTCACCAGCGCCCGCGTCCCGATCACGGCGCCATGGCCGATCGTGATGCCCGGCATGATGATCGCCTCGGAGCCGATCCAGACATCGTTGCCGATCACGGTGTCGCCCGCCGGCAGATAGCCGTCGCGCGCGGCCGCGAAATGCGGCTGATCCGGCAGATAATGGAACGGGAAGGTGCTCGCCCACTCGTTCCGGTGGCCCTGATTGCCGGCCATGATGAAGGCCGCGCCCGAACCGATAGAACAGAAGCTGCCGACGATCAGCCGGTCGGCGCCTTCGTTCGGGAGCAGATAGCGGGCGCAATCGTCGAAGCTGTGCCCGTGATAATAGCCGGAATAATAGCTGTAGCGCCCGACGACGATGTTGGGATGACGCACCTGCTGCGTCAGCGGGATGCCCTTGAAGGGGCTTTCGAAATAGTTGGTCATGAAGCTCTGATCGCAAAGCGGCATGCGCTCGCGGAGCGCAGCCAGCTGAAAGACATGGGTAAGCTGGGCGCTCGGCCTGGCCGATGCCCTCCGGTCTTCGTCCCTCGGCTCAGTGGCGCGGGGACGCGATGCAGCTGGTACAGTGGGCCTGCTTCATGGTGCCGGACCATAGCCGTGGTTACGGCCTCAGGGCAAATCCGCAGGACCGGAGGCGAGCCGGCCCTTCAGATGTCAGGCGAAGCGCAGCGCCGGCAGCCCGTCCAGCGCAGAAAAGTCCGGCACGCTGGCGATGACGTTGTCGAAGCCGGCGAAGGCGCTGGCGTCCAGCATGGTCAGGAGCGCGACCGCGCGCATGCCGGCGCGCCGCGCCGCCTCGACGCCGTTCGGCGCGTCCTCGAAGACGATGCAGTCTGCCGGATCGACGCCCATCCGCTCGGCGGCGGCGAGGAACATGTCGGGGTGGGGCTTGCCGGGATAGCCCTGGCTCGGCGAGACGATGGTCGCGAAACGCTCGCGCAGGGAGAGCGTGTCGAGGATCAGCGCGATATTCGGCGGCGCTGCGGCGGTCCCGACCGCCATCGGCACGGCGTGGCTGCGGGCCCGGTCGAGCAGCTGGACGAGGCCACCCAGTGGTGCGACGCGCGGACGGTACAGCTCGCGATAGAACTCTTCCTTCTCCTCGCCGAGCCGCTCGAGCTCGAGCGCGTCCACGCCGGGGAAGTGCGGGCCGATGATGTCGGGCATCGCCATGCCGGCGGTGCGCGCCGAGAAGGTGGCGCGCTCGAAGGGCAAGCCATGCTTGCTGTACCAGCGCTCCCAGGCATCGTCATGGAAGCGCATATTGTCGACGATGGTGCCGTCCATGTCGAAGATCAGCGCCTTCGCCGGCATGTCACGCAGCATCGTC
>JAEXUU010000271.1 GCA_023452965.1 Pseudomonadota bacterium
TCGCGAGATCGAGGCGCTTCTGGCACTGGCCGGCCCCCTGCCGGCCCATGAGATTCTCAAGGCGCCCGAGACCGGCACCGTCATGGTCGAGGGCCGCGCCGGCGGCGCCGGGCGGCGCTTCAATCTCGGCGAGGCGACGGTGACGCGCTGCGTCATCCGCCTCGGCAACGGGGCGATGGGCTTCTCCTATGCGCTCGGCCGCGATGCCGGCAAGGCACGGCTGGCGGCGATCACCGATGCGCTGCTCCAGGACGAGGCCGATGCCGGCCCGCTGCGGCAGGGCGTCGGCGCATTGGCCGAGAAGCAGCAGGCGGCACGCGATCTCGCCTCGCGCAAGGCGGCCGCGACCAAGGTCGATTTCTTCACGCTGGTCAGGGGTGGCTGATGGCAACGAACGAAACCCTGCTCGGCGCCGGCTTCTCCGATCCGGTCTTCCAGTCGCAAGGAGCCTTCCGGGCCCTGCTGGCGGCGCTCTCAGAGCCCGGCCAGGTCCGTGAGCTCGCCATCGCGGTCGAGCCGCCGGCCGGGCTCGCACGCGCCACCGCGCTCGCTCTCTTGACCCTCGCCGACTACGAGACGCCGATCTGGCTGCCCGCCTCACTGCGCGACGGGCCTGCCGGCGCCTGGCTGCGCTTCCATTGCGGCGCCGCCCTCGTCGAGGATCCCGCCCGCGCCGCCTTTGCCGTGATCGACGGCGCGGCGCCGGAGCCCAAGCTTGCCGCCTTCAACCCCGGCGACGATCAGTTTCCCGACCGCTCGACCACCGTGATCGTGCAATGCGCCGCGCTCGCCGGCGGAGAAGCGGTGACCCTCGAAGGCCCAGGCATCGCAGGAACCTGCGAAATCGCACCGTCCGGCCTGCGCCCAGGCTTCTGGGGCGAGGTCGCCGCCAATGCTGAGCTCTATCCGTGCGGCGTCGATCTCATCCTGAGCCATGGCGCAGAGCTGATCGGCCTGCCGCGCTCGACCCAAATCCTGGAGACCCGCTGATGACCCGCCGGGAGCTTTACTGATGTATGTCGCGGTCAAGGGCGGCGAAGCCGCCATTCTCGCCACCCATGATCTCGTCGCCGAGGCGCGCCGCGGCGACGAGAGCGTTCCCGAGCTCGCAGTCGCCCAGATCCGCGAGCAGATGGGTCTCGCCTGCGGTCGCGTGATGAACGAGGGCTCGCTCTACGATCCCGATCTCGCCGCGCTGGCGCTGAAACAGGCGCAGGGCGATGCGATCGAGGCTGCCTTCCTGATGCGCGCCTACCGCACGACGCTGCCGCGCTTCGGCTCCTCCGAGCCGCTCGACACCGCCAGGATGGCGATCCGCCGCCGCGTCTCGGCGACCTACAAGGATCTGCCCGGCGGCCAGGTGCTCGGCCCGACCTATGACTACACCCACCGGCTCTTCGATTTCGCCCTGATGGACGAGGCGGCTCCGGCGGAGAGCATGGCCCGTCCCGCCGCACAGCCGCTCGACGCCTCGATGCCGCGCGTGCCCGACATCCTCGGTGCCGAGGGGCTGATGGAAGAGGAGGCGCCTCCGGAAGGCGATCCGCGCCCCTTCGATCTCACCCGCGAGCCCGTCTCTTTCCCGGCCGAGCGCGATGTCCGCCTGCAGGCGATGGCGCGCGGCGACGAGGGCTTCATGCTCGGCCTCGGCTATTCCGTGCAGCGCGGCTTCGGCAACAGCCATCCCTTCGTCGGCGAGGTCCGGGTCGGCGAGGTCGCGGTCGAATACGTGCCGGAGGAGCTCGGCTTCGCCGTCGATCTCGGCGACGTCACCTTGACCGAATGCCAGATGGTCAACCAGTTCGCCGGCTCCAAGGACGTGCCGCCGCAATTCACCCGCGGCTACGGGCTCTCCTTCGGCCATAGCGAGCGCAAGGCGATGTCGATGTCGCTGGTCGACCGGGCGCTGAAGGCGCGTGATTTCGGCGAGGCCACGACCTATCCGGCGCAGCAGGACGAATTCGTCCTCTACCACTCCGACAATGTCGAGGCGGCCGGCTTCGTCGAGCACCTGAAGCTGCCGCACTATGTCGATTTCCAGGGCGAGCTCGAACTGATCCGCCGCATTCGCAAAGAGCGGCAGGAACGCCAGGACAAGCTCGCCGATCAGCCGAGCGAAGCGCTGCCGGAGGCCGCGGAATGACCGTGCACCAGAAACTCAGCGGCGATACCAAGCCGGCTTACAACTACGCCTATCTCGACGAGCAGACCAAGCGGATGATTCGCCGCGCCCTGCTCAAGGCGGTGGCGATCCCCGGCTACCAGGTGCCATTCGGCTCGCGCGAGATGCCCCTCGCCCGCGGCTGGGGCACCGGCGGCATCCAGGTCACCGCCGCGATCATCGGTCCAGATGACAAGCTGAAGGTCATCGACCAGGGCGCCGACGACACCACCAACGCCGTCTCGATCCGCCGCTTCTTCGAGCGCACTGCCGACGCGCGCACCACCGAGGCGACCGATGAGGCGACGATCATCCAGCCCCGCCACCGCATCCCCGAGGCACCGCTGAAGGCCGGCCAGATCATGGTCTATCAGGTGCCGCAGCCCGAGCCGCTGCGGAAGCTCGAGCCGCACGAGGCCGAGACGCGCAAGATGCACGCCTGGGCCGAATACGGGCTGATGCAGGTCAAGCTCTACGAGAACATCGCCCGCTTCGGCGAGGTGACGACGACCTATGACTACCAGGTCATGGTCAATGGCCGCTATGTGATGGCGCCGTCGCCGATCCCGAAATTCGACAATCCGAAGATGCAGATGTCCCCGGCGCTGCAGCTCTTCGGCGCCGGGCGCGAAAAGCGCATCTATGCGGTGCCGCCGCATACCAGCGTGCGCAGCCTCGATTTCGAGGATCATCCCTTCCGCATCCAGAGCTGGGAGCAGCCTTGCGGGCTCTGCGGCGCCGCCGATTCCTATCTCGACGAGGTGGTGATCGACGACCAGGGCGGGCGCATGTTCGTCTGCTCCGACAGCCATCATTGTGAGACGCGCCGGGCGGAAGGCCATCGCGGCGCGATGCTCGCCGACGCCTCGGCGCTGCATCTGGTCGAGGACGAGGCCAAGTGATGAACATGCAGGTCAACCCGCAGGAACTCGCGCTCGATCCGCAGCCGCTGCTCTCGGTCGCCGGCGTATCCCGCTTCTATGGCGAGCGCATCGGCTGCGCCGATGTCTCCTTCGACCTCTGGCCCGGCGAGGTGCTGGGCATCGTCGGCGAGTCCGGCTCGGGCAAATCCACCCTGCTGCGCTGCCTTGCCGGCATCGACAAGCCCGATGCGGGCGAGGTGCTCTTTCGCGGCGGCACTGAGCCGCTCGACATCTACTCGGTCGCCGAGCAGGAGCGGCGCCGGCTGATGCGTACCGCCTGGGGCATCGTCCACCAGAACCCGCGCGACGGTCTGCGCATGGACGTCTCGGCCGGAGGCAATGTCGGCGAGCGGCTGATGGACAATGGCGCCCGCCATTACGGCAGGATCCGCGAGACCGCGCTCGACTGGCTGCAGCGCGTCGAGATCGCCGCCGGCCGCATCGACGACCGGCCGCGCCAGTTCTCCGGCGGCATGCAGCAGCGCCTGCAGATCGCCCGCGTGCTGGTCTCCGAGCCCAGGCTCGTCTTCATGGACGAGCCGACCGGCGGTCTCGACGTCTCAGTCCAGGCCCGCCTGCTCGACCTGCTGCGCGTGCTGGTGCGCGATCTCGGCCTCGCCGCGATCATCGTCACCCATGATCTGGCGGTCGCGCGCCTGCTCACCGACCGCCTGATGGTGATGAAGGATGGCCGCGTCGTCGAGCAGGGCCTGACCGACCAGGTCCTCGACGATCCCCACCACGCCTATACGCAGCTTCTGACATCCGCGGTGCTGACCGTATGAGCGCCGTCACATCCGCGTCACCGCGCCGGCACAAGGCATTGATCCCATGACCACGATGATCCAGGTCGAAAACGTCGCCAAGGAATTCACCCTGCACAATCAGGGCGGGGTCCGCCTGCCGGTCTTCGACAACGTCAATTTCTCGGTCGCGGCCGGCGAGGCGCTGGTCCTGGCCGGTGCCTCCGGCGCCGGCAAATCCAGCCTGCTGCGCATCCTCTACGGCAATTACCGGCCGACCTCCGGCAGGATCGCCGTCACCCATGCCGGGCGGCCGATCGACATCGTCACCGCCGTGCCGCGCACCGTGCTCGACATCCGCCGCCGCACGCTCGGCTTCGTCTCGCAGTTCCTGCGGGTGATCCCGCGCGTCTCGGCGCTCGACATCGTCCGCGATCCGCTGCTCGCCCGCGGCGCCACGCCCGAGGAGGCGAGCGAGCGCGCCAAAGCCATGCTGGCGCGGCTCAACCTGCCGCAGCGCCTCTGGGATCTCGCACCCGCGACCTTCTCCGGCGGCGAGCAGCAGCGCGTCAACATCGCCCGCTCCTTTGTCGATCCCTCGCCGATCATGCTGATCGACGAGCCGACCGCCTCGCTCGACGCCGGCAACCGCAATGTCGTGGTGCAGCTGATCGCCGAAGCCCGCGCGCAGGGTTCCGCCATCGTCGGTATCTTCCACGACGAAGCCGTGCGAGAGGCTGTCGCGACCCGCTATCTCGACATCACCGATTTCAGGAAGGCCGCCTGATGACCACCATCCTCACCAATGCCAGGCTGATCCTCGAGGACGAGATCGTCGACGGCACCATCGCCTTCGACGCCAGCGGCATCCTCTCCGTCGACAAGGGTCGCTCCGCGCTGCCGGCGGCGATCGACGTGCAGGGCGATTATGTCGCGCCCGGCCTCGTCGAGATGCACACCGACAACATGGAAAAGCACTTCATGCCGCGCCCTAAGGTCTTCTGGCCGAACGGGCTGGCGGCGGCGCTGGTCCATGACGCGCAGATGGCGGCGGCGGGCGTCACCACGGTCTACGACGCGATCTGCGCCGGCACGCCCTTCTCGGCCAAGGACTATCGCAAGGACATCTTCGCCGACGTGATGGACGCGCTGCGGCTCGGCACTGCCGAGGGGGTCTTCCGCATCGACCACCGCATCCATATGCGCTGCGAGCTGACCAGCCCCGACCTGCTGCGCGACATCGAGCCCTATCAGGACGACGGCCTCGTCCAGCTCGTCTCGCTGATGGACCACACGCCGGGCCAGCGGCAATGGCGCAACCTGGAGGATCTGCGCACCTATGCGCTGGGCACCGGCAAGACCCAGGCCGAATTCGAGGAGGATGTCGTCGTCCGCCAGCGCGAGGGTGGGGCGAATGTCGCGCGCAACTGGAGCGCAGTGGTCGAGATGTTCCGCTCCCGCGGCATCCCGATCGCCACCCATGACGACACCACGCTTGACCATGTCGAGGCGGGCATCGCCTCCGGAGCGGTGATCTCGGAGTTCCCGACCACGATCGAGGCGGCAGAAGCCGCCAAGCAGCACGGCCTCGCCACCATCGCCGGTGCGCCCAATGTCGTCCGCGGCGGCTCGCATTCCGGGGGCGTCTCGGTTTCGGAACTGGCCGAGAAGGGCCTGCTCGACGGGCTCTCCTCCGATTATGTCCCCGCCAGCCTGCTCCAGGCCGTGCTCAAGCTCCATGCCGCCCATGGCATCGCCCTGCCCGAAGCGATGGGCATGGTGACCTGGAAGGTCGCCGACATTCTCGGGCTCAAGGATCGCGGCCACCTCAAGCCTGGCCTGCGC
>JAEXUU010000540.1 GCA_023452965.1 Pseudomonadota bacterium
GGTCATAGGTGATCACCCGGAAATGCGGAGCGCAGGTCTCGGCGAAGGCGTTCCAGAATGAGGCGAGGCCACCGAGGCCCGAAATCAGCACGAGCGCCGGGCCTTCGCCGCGGACGGTGTAGGCGAGAGCCCCGCCATCGGGGAGGGAGGCGAGTCCGGTGTTCATGACGCGGTCGCCTCAGTGCCGGCCTCGTCGAGCGCCGATCTCGCGGCCTCGTTCACCGCCGACCACGGAATCCGCAGATCGAGCCAGGCCGCCAGCCGGCCTGCGCAGAGGATCGCCTCGTCGGTCAGTTCGGCGAGCGGAATCTCCTCGCGACCGAACGCTGCCTCCAGGGCGAAGATCGCCGCCGCGCTTTCGCCGAGATGGCAGAAATCGCGCAGCCTCGTTCCGGCCTTGTTGCAGGCCACGGCGGCGATGCGGCGCGAGACCTGCGGCTCTTCCCGGGAGAGGCCGCCGCGTACCCACCAGAGCAGCTCGTGCAGGATGCGAGCCTCGGATTCGGCGAGGAAGAGCGGCCCGGCCGGGTGCATGGTGGCGCGAGAGGCCAGCAGCGACTCGATGTCGGCCGGCGACGCGTCCCAGAGCCTTTGCCTGAGGGCAACGAGATCGGCCGGCAGTGGCGAGAGCGGTGCTGCCGAATGCCGGTCGGTTTCGACATGCCTCAGGCTGCCGGAGAACAGCTGGCGCCCGTGCTGCTCGCGCAGTTTCAGGCCCAGTGCCTGTAATTCCGGCAAGCCGCCCTCGATCTGGCCGAGCAGCGTCACCTCGGCGGTCTCGGCCTGGAGCGGCGCGAAAATCAGCTCGAGGAACTGCCGGGCGGGCCAGTACAGGAAGGCGCCCGGCTGCGCCTCCATCACGTCGACGCCGCCCTCGGCGTCCTCGACGAAGGGCGCGTGCCAGTAGATGTGCTGGCCGGCGATCTTCGGCGTGTGCAGCTGAAGCGCCGCCGGCAGCGTTGTGCTCAGCGCCGCGAGGGTTCGCGGCGCCCGGGCCGTGTCACAGGCGATCCGCCAGCGCGTATCGCCGATGTGAAGGTCGAGTTTCATGAATGGCGTCCAGCGCGGCGCAAGATGGCTCAGCCCTTCGGGTTGAAGAACGAGACCGGCTTGAGGATCTGGTTGCGCATGTCGAGCAGTGGATCGGCCTCGACGACCTGCCGGCGATAGGCCTGCCAGGCCGGATCGGCCTCCATCGCGTCGCGGCGCGCCTCGCGGTCGGCCAGGCTGTCGTACTTCCAGAGATGCACGACCCGGCTGAGCTCGCCGATATGGGTCTGGAAGAAGCCGAAGGGCTCGCCGAGATACTGGCGCTGCATCGGCAGGCCGACATCCTCATAGAGTTTCAGGAAGTCGTTCAGGCGGTTTGGGCGGGCCGTATAGACGCGGTGGTCGAAGATCATCGTGCTTCTCCATGCTCCGGCGGAAGGCCGCCCGTTCTGTCCGATGGTGCCGCCGCCCGCTGCTCGCGATCGGAGGTTGTCCGTGCGGCGTCGCGGCTGGTTTTGCCGCTCGCTGCAAGACTGCATTATCTTGTGTAGACACTTATAGCGCTGCGCCGCCGACTGCGCTAGGGTCCCCGTCGGCAAAAGGCACGGCGCGCCGGAGCCGCGCTTGTCCCGCCAAGGGCGGGCGAAGGCGCTAGGCGCGGGGAGAAGGGTGGCGATGAAGAACTCACCGACGGTCGAGGAGCAGCTCGAAATGCTGCGGCGCATGGTGGCGGTTCGCCATCTCGAGGAGCGCCTCGGCGAACTGCACAAGGCCGGCAAGACGCGCGGGCCGATCCATCGCTGCGACGGGCAGGAGGCCGTCGGCATCGGCGCAACGGCGATGCTTGACGACGAGGACCTGCTGACCAGCACCCATCGCGGCCATGCGCATTATGTCGGCAAGGGTGTCGGTATGCATCCGATCGTCGCCGAGATCCTCGGCCGCGCTACCGGCGCCTGCGCCGGCCGGGCCGGGCACATGCTGATCGCCGACATGCAAAAGGGCCTGCTCGGCGGCAACGCCATCGTCGGCGGCGGCATTCCGGCGGCGACGGGCTTCGCCGTCTCGCTGCAGATGAAGAACCGCGCCGATGGCGGCCAGCGCGTCGCCATGTGCATCTTCGGCGATGGTGCTGCGCAGACCGGCATCTGCCACGAATCGATGAACATCGCGGCGCTGTGGAAGCTGCCGGTCGTCTTCGTGCTCGAGCACAACCAGTACGGGCTGACCGCGCATCATTCGACGCAGTCCTCGGTGCCCGACCTTTCCGTCCGTGCCGCCGGCTACGGCATGCCGAGCGAGATCGTCGACGGCAACGACGTCATCGCCGTCCACCGCGCCGTCGGCGCCGCGGTCGAGCGGGCAAGGCGCGGGGAGGGGCCGTCCCTGGTCGAGGCCAAGACCTATCGCATGGTCGGCTTCTCGACGAGCGATGTCGGCGGCTACCAGAAGGACGAGGACCTGGCCACCTGGCGCGATCGCGACCCGATCGTGCTGGCGCGTGCCAGGCTGGCCGACAGCATCCCGGACGGGCGTCTCGACGCGATCGCCGCAGAAGCGCGCGCCGAGGTCGATGCCGCTGTCGAGCGGGCGCTGAACGATCCGCTGCCCACCTTCACCGACCATGCGCCGAGTGCGCCCTATTCCGTCGCGGGAGCCTGACCATGGCGATGATGCGTTATGCCGAGGCGCTGCGTGCGGCGCTGCGCGAGGAGATGCAGCGCGATCCATCCGTCTGGCTGATGGGCGAGGACATCGCCGTCTATGGCGGCGTCTTCAAGGTCTCCAAGGATCTGATGGAGGAGTTCGGGCCTGAGCGCGTGCGCGACACGCCGATCTCCGAGCAGACACTGACCGCGATGGCGGTGACGGCGGCGATGGCCGGCACCCGCCCGGTGCTCGAGATCATGTATGCCGACTTCCTGCCGCTCAGCGTCGATGCGCTGATGAACCAGGCCTCGATCTACAACTACATCTGGAACGGGCAGGTCACGATGCCCTTCGTGCTGCGCACGCAAGGCGGGGGCGGGGCGGGCGCCGGAGCGCAGCACTCAAAGAGCCTCGACGCGCTGGTCGCCCATATCCCTGGCATCAAGGTCGTCGCGCCGGCGACGGCTGCCGACGCCAAGGGGCTGCTCAAGGCGGCGATCCGTGACGACCACCCGGTGGTCTTCCTCGAGCACAAGCTGCTCTACAACAGCCGCGACGAGGTGCCGGATGGAGACCATCTGGTCGAGATCGGCAAGGCGCGCATTGCCCGCGCCGGGACGGACGTCTCGATCATCGCCTCCTCGAAGATGGTGGTCGACGCGCTGAAAGCCGCCGAGGAACTTGCCAAGGAGGGCGTCTCGGCCGAGGTTGTCGACCTGCGCACGCTGCGCCCGCTCGACCGCGACACGATCCGGGCCTCGATCGCCAAGACGCATCACGCCGTGGTGGTCAACGAGGGTTGGCGCTTCTGCGGCTATGCCGCCGAGCTCAGCGCGACGATCATGGAGAGCTGCTTCGACGAGCTCGACGCGCCGGTCGAGCGCGTCGCGACCCATGACATCCCGATTCCCTACAGCGAGCCGCTGGAAAGCACCGTCCTGCCCGATGCCGCCAAGATCGCGGCGGCGGCGCGCCGGGCCCTGGCCTGAGGAGGGGACATGTCGGGTGAGATAACGCTCGCCGGCGGCGCCGGCGAATATATGGAAAGCGCGACCGTCGTCTCCTGGTCGGCCAAGCTCGGCGATCCCGTCAAGGCGGGCGAAGTCGTCGTCGTCGTCGAGACCGCCAAGGCCGCGACAGAGATCGAAGCGGAACGCGACGGCGTCCTCGCCGAGATCCTGGCTCCGGAAGGCGCGGAGGTCGGTATCGGCGCGGTACTCGGCCGTATCGCCGACAGCCTGCCGGCATCTGCGCCGCAGGCCGTGACAATGGTCGAAGCCGCGATACCGGCTCCGGCAACGCTGGAAATGCCCGCTATCGTGGTCAGCGGTGAGGCCGGCCGGCGCATCAGCATCTCGCCGCTGGCACGCCGCCTCGCACGCCAGGCCGGACTGGACCCTTCGGGCCTCACCGGCAGCGGGCCGGGCGGCCGGATCAAGAGCCGCGATGTCGAGCGGGCGCTACGTGAGCGCGCGCCGGTGCCGGCTGCCGCGATTGCGACGCCAGCCCGGCCGGTTTCCGCGATGCCGACCGCTTCAACCGTCCCGCTCGTCCTGATCCACGGCTTCGGCGCCAATGCCGCCGCCTGGAATACGCTCAGGCCGCATCTCGATGGCGGGCGTCAAGTCCTTACGCCCGAGCTACCGGGCCATGGCCGCGCCGCGGCCCTGTCGAAGCCCTCGCTGGACGGTATCGCGGAGACCGTGCTGGCGCAGATCGAAGAGAGCGGCGCAATCGAGTGCGATCTCGTCGGCCACTCGCTCGGCGGCGCTGTCGCGGCGGTCCTGTCGGGCAATCAGTCGGTCCGTGTCCGCTCGCTCACCCTGATCGCGCCGGCCGGCCTAGGACCGGAGATCGACGGGGCCTTCCTGGCCGGCTTCCTCGCCGCCCGTACCCCGGAAGGCCTGCAGCCCTGGCTCGACCGCCTGGTCGGCGACGCCGCAACGCTGCCGCGCGGCTACGCTCAGGCCGTTCTGCGCGAGCGTGAACGCTTCGGCGTCGGAGCCGCCCAGGCCGATGTGGCGCAGACGCTCTTCCCGGACAGCACCCAGGCGATCCGGATCGCCGGCGACCTCCAGCGCTTTTCGGGGCCGCTCAAGGTCCTCTGGGGGCGTTCCGACCGCATCATCCCACAGGCGCACCAGAACGAGCTGCCCGGCCATGTCGCTTGCCACAGCTTGGAA
>JAEXUU010000572.1 GCA_023452965.1 Pseudomonadota bacterium
GGCCCGAGAGCGGCAGGTTCGACCAGGTCGTGTCGGCGGTGACGTGCATCATGGCGAGCATGCCGTCGCCGCGACGTTCGCCGGTGACGACGGGCGTGCCGTCCTCCAGCGCCGCCCAGGTCTTGCGAGCGAGATCGGGCTCGGGTTCGGCCAGGATCTGGCGGCTGACCCTGATCTCGTCGCTGACCTGCGTGCCGAAGAAGGGGCTCTCGCGGTTGAACGGGGCGAGCTTGCGCGGCGTCTCCCAGGACAGGCCGCCGCCGAGGGTGCGGCCGCCGCGGCGCAGGCGCACCGGCGTCAGCTCGTCGGAAGCCGCGGCGAGGCGTGCGCCGGCGAAGCGAAGCAGCACGCCGCCACGCTCGATGAAAGCGTTGACCTTGTCGGCGGTGTCGCGATCGAGCGCGCCGATATCGGCCAGCACCAGAACGGAGAGGTTCTGGGCCAGCAATTCGCCGATCGGATCGGTCGAGCCGGCGCGCGGCTCGCGAATCTCGGCGAAGGGCGAGAGCGCCCGCGAGACATAATAGGTCGGCGAGAGCAGGGGCTGGGCGGTGTCGGCGGTGGTACCGGAGCCGATGCCGACACGGCGGCGCTTGGCGCGGTCGTCGAGCAAAGCGACCGCCCCGGCGCTGCGCTCGCCGACGCTCTCGAGCCGGGAGACGGCGTTGCGGACCTCGATCGGCAGCGTCAGCCTGGCCGTGGTCTGCAATTCGGTGATGCCGAAGACGAAGGGCGCGTCGCCGAGCGGCAGGCCCTTGAGGTCGAGCGCCCTGACCTGGCCACTGGCGGCGGCATTCACGCTCGGACGCAGCACCTTGACGGTGAGCGCGCCGGCGAGGTTCTCCGGCGCTGTCAGAGCGAGCTGATCGGCCGGGCCGGTATGGATCGACAGGCGCCCCGCCGACGCTTCCTGCCGCATCCTTGCGAGGAAGTCGTCATCGCCGCCGAGCCCGAGCCCGTCGGCGATCCAGACGGTTTCGGCCTGCGGCTGGGCGCGCCAGAAGGCTTCGAGCCGCTGGAGATGGGCGCTGCGATCGGGCGCGTGCGGCTGCAGCGAGAACGCACGCAGGCGCTCGACTGCGGCGCGCGGCTCGGACAGCGCGATCTCTGCCGGAGCTTCGGCGAGGCCGACCAGGGCGACGGCGCGACCATCGCGGGCCGCGGCGGCGACCCGGTTCTCGGCAATGGCGAGCCGCTCGGTCCAGTCGGTGGCGGCGCCGAAGCCGTTGTCGATCACCAGCAGCAGCGGGCCGCGCAGGGCGGCGGCGTCGCGCACCGGGTTCCAGACGGGGCCGGCGACGGCGAGGATGGCGAGCGCCGCCACCGCCATGCGCAGCGCCAGCAGCCACCAGGGCGTATGGGCCGGCATTTCGCGCTTGGCGACGAGGTCGCGCATGATCTTCAGCGGCGGGAAATCGATCCGCCGCGGCCGGGGCGGCGTGACCCGCAGGATCAGCCAGAGCGCGGGCAGCAAAGCGAGCGCGATCAGGGCCAGCGGGGCGGAAAAGGCGATCGGCAGGGATGACAGCATGGCTCGCCCTCCCTCAGCCGCCCGGGCCGCGCGAGGCGGCGATCAGGCTGGCGATGCGCAGCACGCCCTCGCTGGCTGGCCGGTCGGTGCGGTGCAGGGTCAGGGTCCAGCCGGCGTGACGGCAGGCCTCTCGGATGGCGTCGCGATGCGCCTGCAGGCGCTGGCGATACTCCTCGCCCCAGGCGCCGGCATCGCCGACGCGCAGCGACAGCCCGTCCTCGAGATCGAACAGTTCGGCCTGGCCGGAGAAGGGGAAGGTCTCCTCGATCGGATCGACGATCAGGAGGAGGTGGCCCTTGGCGCCGCTGCTCGCCATGGTGGCGATGCGCCTGGCAAGGCCCTCGGCCGGCGTGAGCGCGTCGGTGATCAGGATGGCTTCGGCGAGGCGCGGCAGCGGCTGGTCCGGCGGCAGGTCGGCATCGCCGCCATGCCTGTCGGCGAGGATCGCCTGCGCCAGGGATTCGACGATGCGGCGCGAGGCCAGCGCCCGGGTCAGCCCCATATGGCCGACGCGCTCGCCGCCCTCGACCAGCGCCTCGGCCAGGGCGAAGCCGGCGACGAGGGCGCGGTCGACCTTGCTGGCCAGCGCCAGCGACGAGGAGAAACCCATCGAAGCCGAGCGGTCGATCCACAGCCAGATCGCGTGCGAGGCCTCCCATTCGCGCTCACGCACGAAGAGATGGCCGTCGCGGGCGGAGCGGCGCCAATCGATGCGCGAGGCGGATTCGCCGGCGACCAGCGGCCGGTATTGCCAGAAAGTCTCGCCCGGGCCGGAGCGGCGGCGACCATGGATGCCGTGCACGCTGGCCGAGACCCGGCGCGCCTCGAGGACCAGCCGCGGCAAGCGGGCGGCGAGATCGAGCGAAGCCTTGAGGACCGGCTGGGCCGGCTGGCGTTCGGCCGGTCCGAGGACGCGCGTGCGCAGCATCAGCTTTCCCTCATCCCAGGCGCTCGACCAGCCTGGCGACGACGCTTTCGACGGTCTCGCCATCGGCGCGTGCGGCGAAGGTCAGGGCGATGCGGTGCTTCAGCACCGGCGCCGCCAGGGCCGCGACATCGTCGATCGAGGGCGCGAGGCGGCCTTCGACCAACGCGCGGGCGCGGGCGGCGAGCGTCAGCGCCTGGCTCGCGCGCGGACCCGGCCCCCAGGCGAGCTTGTCGGTGACCGCCTTGTCGCCATCGCCCGGGCGGGCCGAGCGGACGAGGTCGAGAATCGCGTCGACCACCGCCTCGCCGACCGGCAGGCGGCGCACCAGCCGCTGCGTCGACATCAGCGTTTCCGCCGTCATCGCCTGCACCGGCTTGTGCTCGGCGACGCCGGTGGTCTCGAGCAGGATGCGGCGCTCGGCCTCGCGATCGGGATAGTCGACGTCGATCTGGAGCAGGAAGCGGTCGAGCTGGGCCTCGGGCAGCGGATAGGTGCCTTCCTGCTCGATCGGGTTCTGGGTGGCGAGGACATGGAAGGGCGCCGGCAGGTCATGGCTTTCGCCGGCGACGGTGACGTGGTGCTCCTGCATCGCCTGGAGCAGGGCCGACTGGGTGCGCGGCGAGGCGCGGTTGATCTCGTCCGCCATCAGGAGCTGGGCGAAGACCGGGCCGCGGATGAAGCGGAAATGGCGCTTGCCGTCGGCGCTCTCGTCGAGAACCTCGGAGCCGAGAATGTCGGAGGGCATCAGGTCGGGGGTGAACTGCCCGCGCCGCGCCGAGAGGCCGAGCACGGTGCCCATCGCCTCGACGAGCTTGGTCTTGGCGAGACCGGGCACGCCGACCAAGAGGCCGTGGCCGCCGGCGAGCAGCGTGACCAACGAGAGGTCGACGACCTTCTGCTGGCCGAAGATCACCAGGCCGATCTCGTCGCGGGGGGCGCCGATGGCGGCAAGGGCCGCCTCGGCGGCCTCGACGACGCCGTCGTCGAGATTGATCGGGGCTCCGGCTTCCTGGGACTGTGCGCGGGCTTGCGCCACCATGGCGATCTCCTTCAGCCTCGCCGCGGCGCGGCCATGACCTGTAATCCGGAACTGTGGCCCCGGGGAGGGACCGGCTCAAGGGGCCTGTGCGTGCCGGTGCACAACACTGCGCTTCACGATTATGTAGAGTTCAAGGCGAGAAAGCGATGCAACCGGCATGCCGCAGGCAGGAAACAGGTCACAGATGAGTGAGACGGGAAGCGCCATGGACCGGCTGCTCGGCGCGTTGGGTAACGGTAAAACGCGCGGCCTGCCGCCGGTAGAGCGCTGGAATCCGCCTTTTTGCGGCGATCTCGACATGCGCATCGCCAGCGACGGCACCTGGTTTTATCTGGGCACGCCGATCGGCCGTCCGGCTCTGGTCAAGCTCTTCTCCTCGGTGCTGTGGCGCGAGGGAGGCGATTACTTTCTCGTGACCCCGGTCGAAAAGGTCGGGATCAAGGTCGAGGATGCGCCGTTCCAGGCGGTCGAGATGGCGGTGTCAGGGGAGGGCGACGGGCGCAGCATCGCCTTCCGTACGCAGGTCGACGAGGTCGTGAATGTCGATGGCGAGCATCCGATTCGGTTCGAGCGCTCAAGCAGTGATGGGGTGAAGCCCTATGTGCATGTCCGTCGTGATCTCTGGGCGCGGGTGACGCGGGCGCTGACCTACGACCTGCTGGCTCTTGGGGAAGTCCGCGAGGTCGACGGCGCCCGCCAGTTCGGCGTCGCGGTCGCGGGGGCATTCCATGTCGTCGCGCCGGCGAGCGAGATCGAGGGGCTGTGATGCCGGTTTCCGGACGTTTGCTGCGGCAGGGGCGGGATTGGGATTTCTCCGACATCGCCGATGTGCTGGCAGGAAGGCTGCGCGCCGTGCCTCCGGCTTTCGGCGACCTGATCGCCCGGCCGCGTGGCGACCACGACCTGCAGGAGGAGCGGGGCGAGACCCCCGACGAGGCCGCGGCGATGGGGGCGGCCGTGCTGATCCCGATCGTGCTGCACCCGGGCGAGCCGACCGTGCTGCTGACGCAGCGGGCGACCGCGCTGCGTAACCATTCCGGGCAGGTCGCCTTCCCCGGCGGGCGGGTGGACGCGGTCGACGGCTCGCCGCTGATCGCGGCACTGCGCGAGGCGGAGGAGGAGATCGGGCTGGCGCGCGACAAGGTGCGGACCGTCGGCTATCTCGACGCCTATCTGACCGGAACCGGCTATCGCGTCGTGCCGGTGGTCGGGCTGGTCGAGCCGCCGCTCGCACTGACGATCAATCCGCATGAGGTCGACGAGGCCTTCGAGACCCCGCTGTCCTTCCTGATGGATCCGGCCAACCACCAGCGCCATGCCCGGGAATGGAAGGGGCGACATCGCACCTACTATGCGATGCCGCATGACGGTCACTATATCTGGGGTGCAACGGCCGGGATGATCCGCAATCTTTACGAGCGCCTGGCCACCGGAGAGTTCTGAAGCACATGATGTCGTTCGAAGACCGGAAGTCAGCGTTCGGCGTCATGCTCGCTGGAATAGGTCACGCCTGATGCTGCGCACGCTGATCGAGGAGTTCCTGCTCTTCGTCCTGCCCTTCTGCCTGTTCGCGGGCTACCTCGTGATCCGGCGGCGCAATCCTTTCGATGTCGAGCACTGGAGCGGCCATCTTTTCTGGCTTTCGGTGGTCGGGCTCGTCCTCGGCATCTCCGCCTTCATCTATGCCGGCATCGTCGCCCCGCGGCACACCGGCGCCTTCGTGCCGCCGCATGTCGAGGGTGGCCAGCTGGTGCCGGGCCAGTTCAATGACAAGCCCTGAGCAAGGCCGGCTCGCGCCGTTGCTGGCGCGGGGCGAGGTCGCGGCGCTGATGGCGGCGCTGAACCGGGACGGCGAGGAGGCACGCATCGTGGGCGGCGCCGTCCGCAATGCGCTGCTCGGCGAAGACGTGGCGGATATCGATGTCGCGACGACCGCGCTGCCGGAGGAAACGGTGCGGCGGGCGAAGGCTGCCGGCTTCAAGCCCGTACCGACCGGGATCGAGCATGGGACGATCACCGTCGTGGTCGCCGGCATGCCTTTCGAGGTCACGACGCTGCGCCGCGATGTGGAGACCGACGGTCGCCACGCCGTCGTCGCCTTCGGCCGCGATTTCCGGGAGGACGCGCTGCGGCGGGACTTCACGATCAATGCGCTCGGGCTCGATGCCGACGGGGCGCTGCACGACTATGCCGGGGGGGTGGGCGATCTGGCGGCGCGCCGGGTCCGCTTCATCGGGCAGGCGCGCGAGCGCATCGCCGAGGACTACCTGCGCATACTGCGCTTCTTCCGCTTCCATGCCCGCTATGGCGCGGGCGAGCCGGACAAGGCGGCGCTCGAAGCCTGCACCGAGGGGCGGGCCGGGCTCGAAGGCTTGTCGCGCGAGCGGGTGCGGGCGGAACTGCTGAAGCTGCTCGCCGCACCGCGCGCCGCCTCGACATTGCGGGCGATGGCTGGGGCCGGGCTGCTGGTGCCGGTCATCGGCGGCGTGCCGCAGCTCTCGCGCTTCGAGGCGATAGCCGGCGACGGCGAACAGGGTGGGGATCGCGTCCATCCGGATTTCAGGCTGGCGGCCCTGGCGGTCCTGACCCGCGAGGACGCGGCGCGGCTGCGCGAAAAGCTGCGGCTGTCGAACGCCGAGTCAGGGCGGATCGAGGCGATCGCGCTGGCGCTCGAGACTGTTTCAGGGCGCGAAAGCCTGCCTGCCCTCGCCGAACTGCGCGAGACGGCGCACGGTGTCGGGACCGATGCGGTCGCCGCGGCGCTCGTGCTGCTGAACGCCACCGCGGGCGCGGCGCGGGCGGAAGAAGGGCAGACGCTCATCGCCGGGCTCGGCCAGACACCGCGCTTCCTGCCGAGCGGCAAGGATCTGCTGGCGCTCGGCGTGGCGGCGGGGCCGCTGCTCGGGCAGGTGCTGGAGCAGGCGCGGCGCGACTGGATCGCGGCCGGCTGTCCGGCCGGGCGCGACGAGCAGATGACGCTGGTCGCAAAAGCGGCCGCTATGCTGTCGCCGGCATAAGCTTACCGGTCGCCCGGAGCGCCGCTGCTACGGTGCTCCGGGGCGATAACGGGCCTCAGCGGCGGGCCGTGATTACGGCCACCGCACCGTCGGCGGCAGCGAGGACAGGATCGAATCGACATTGCCGCCGGTACGCAGGCCGAAGATCGTGCCGCGGTCGTAGAGCAGGTTGAACTCGACATAGCGGCCGCGGCGGACCTGCTGCTCGTGCCGGTCGGCCTCGGTCCAGGGCGTGCCGAGATTGGCGCGCATGATCCTCGGGTAGATGTCGAGGAAGGCCTCGCCCACGGCGCGGGTGAAGGCGAGATCGGCCTCCGGCTCGCCGCTCCAGACATAATCGTAGAAGATGCCGCCGATGCCGCGCGGCTCGCCCCGATGCTTCAGGAAGAAATACTCGTCGCACCAGGCCTTGAAGCGGGCATAGTCGGCGACGCCGGCATGGGCCTCGCAAGGCGTCCGCATCGCGGCGTGGAAGGCCTGCGCATCGGGGTCGTCCTGCTCGCGGCGCCGCACCAGCACCGGCGTCAGGTCGGCGCCGCCGCCGAACCAGGGCTTGGTCGTCACGACGAAGCGGGTGTTCATGTGAACGGTCGGTGCGTGCGGATTCCAGGGATGGGCGATCAGCGAGATGCCGGTGGCGTGAAAGCGCGGATCCTCGGCCGAGCCCGGAATCTGGCCGGCGAATTCCGGCGCGAAGGTGCCATGCACGGTCGAGACATGGACGCCGACCTTCTCGAAGACGCGCCCGCTCATCAGCGACATCACGCCGCCACCGCCAGGCGCGCCGTCATGGTTGCGGCGCTGCCAGGGTGTGCGGACGAAGCGGCCGGGCGTCGAGCTCTCGGGCGGGTAGGGGCCCGCCGCCTCGTCCTCGATCGCCTCGAAGGCGGCGCAGATGCGGTCGCGCAGGCTCTCGAACCAGGCGGCGGCGCGCGGCTTCAGCGCCTCCACGGCGGCGGGGTCGAAGCTCGGGCTCGCAGTCTCTTGCTGTTGCATGTCTTTCTCGTTCGAATGCGTCAGGCGGCCGGGGCTGGATAGCCGCCAAGCTGCCGCAAGGCCTCGCCAACTACCAGCGCGGCGGCGATGGCGACATTGAGCGAACGCAAGGCCGGGCGCATCGGCACATGCACGCTGGCGTCTGCCGCTGCCGCAACCTCGGAGGGCACGCCAGCCGATTCGCGCCCGACCAGCACGATGTCGCCGGGCCGGAAGGCGAATGCGGTATGGGCGACGGCGCCGTCCGTTTCGGCCAGGACCAGGCGGTGACCGGCGTCGCGGCGCCAGCTCTCGAAGGCGCCGAAGGAAATATGCCGCGTGATCGCGGCGCGTTCGAGATAATCCATGCCCGAGCGACGGAAATTGCGGTCGGACACGTCGAAGGAGGCCGGCTCGACGATGTCGACGGCGACACCGAGGCAGGCCGCCATGCGGATCATCGTGCCGGCGTTCTGCGGAATGTCGGGCTGGTAGAGGGCGAGGCGCAGCATGGGCGCGTCATCTGCGCTGCGCCTGCCGGCGTCAAGGCATCACGCTCAGGGGCGGACGGCGATGGCGACGATCTCGACCTTCGCATCCAGGGGAAGGCGCGCGACCTCGACCGTGGCGCGTGCCGGCGGGGCGGTCTTGAAATAACTGCCATAGACCCCGTTCATCTTGCCGAAGTCGTTGAGGTCCTTCAGGAAAACGTTGGTCGAGACGATATGGTCCATGGTCAGGCCGTCGGCTTCGAGGACGGCCTTGAGGTTTTCCAGCGTCTGCCTGGTCTGGTCCTCGATGCTGGCGTCCTTCATGAACTGCTTGGTCTTCGGATCGATCGCGACCTGCCCGGCGAGAAACACCATGTTCCCGACCTTGATCGCCTGCGAATAGGGGCCGATCGCCTCGGGCGCGTTCGGTGTCGCGATCACCGTCTTGCCCGCGGTCTGGGCGATGGCCTGTGTGGCCAGAAGGAGTGTGCCCGCCAAAGCGAGCGCGGCGTGAAACCTGATCATCGAGCAGACCTCCGGATCGCCGCCTTCATGCACGGCGCGGCCTCATGCTCTGCGGGGTGATGATGCCCGGCAAGCGGGAAACCGGCGCGATTGCAACTTAAGTCGGGAGTCTTTCGTCGTAGATCCAGCGGCCACTGCAGGGCGACGCGCTTGCGCCATGCTGCAGTCTGCTGTCATGGCATGACGAGCCGCGCTTGCAGGCTCTGGTTGCCGCAAGCTGCACGCACCATATCGGTCACGTAGCCATTGCCTGCCTAGGAGGGCGATCCCACGTCCATGTTCGCCCCGCTGTTCCGGTTCCTCGAAAGCCGCGTCGACGTCTTCGAGCCCTTCGACGAGACCAGGACGCCACCGCGCGGCGTCTTCCCCTTCATGTGGCACCACATCAAGGG
>JAEXUU010000594.1 GCA_023452965.1 Pseudomonadota bacterium
GCCGGCAAGACGACCTGCTTCAACATGCTCAACGGCCAGCTCCCTTCCGATCGCGGCGAGGTCATCCTCGCCGGCCGCCGCATCAGCGGGCTGAAGCCGCGCGAGGTCTGGCGGCTCGGCGTCGGCCGCACCTTCCAGATCACTGCCACCTTCGCCTCGATGAGCGTGCGCGAGAACGTCCAGATGGCGCTGATCTCGCATGCCGGCGAGATCTGGAAACTGTTCGGCCGCGCCAAGGACCGCCATGTCACCGGGGCCGACGCGCTGCTCAGCCAAGTCGGCATGCTCGACCAGGCCGAGCGCGCCTGCGGCGTGCTCGCCTATGGCGATCTGAAGCGCGTCGAGCTCGCCGTCGCCATCGCCAACCAGCCAAAACTCCTCCTGATGGACGAGCCCACCGCCGGCATGGCGCCGCGCGAGCGCATCGCCCTGATGGCACTGACCGCCGAAATCGCGCGGCAGCGCGGCATCGCCGTGCTCTTCACCGAGCACGACATGGATGTCGTCTTCGCCCATTCCGATGCCGTGCTGGTGCTCGACCGTGGCCGGCTGATCGCGCAGGGCAAGGCCGAGGAGGTCCGTAACGACCCGGCGGTGCGCGCCGTCTATCTCGGCTCCGGCGCGACTTCGGGAGGCCATTGATGAGCGCCAGCATGCTCGAGATCGAAGGGCTGAACGCCTATTACG
This sequence comes from Pseudomonadota bacterium, assembly GCA_023452965.1. The sequence continues at coordinate 688 of JAEXUU010000594.1, forward strand.
GCCGCGCCCACATCCTGCAGGGCGTCGGCTTCTCGATGGGCCGCGGCGAGGTGCTGGCGCTGATGGGCCGCAACGGCGCCGGCAAGTCGACGACGATGAAGGCGGTGATGGGGCTCGTCGCGCCGCAATCGGGCCGCGTCGTCTTCGACGGGCAGCCGATCGCCGGGCGCGAGCCCTTCGAGATCGCCCGGCTCGGCCTCGGCTACGTCCCGGAGGACCGGCGGGTCTTCTCCGAGCTCAGCGTCATGGAGAATCTCGCCGTCGGGCGTCGGCCGCGCCGTGAGAACGTGCCCTTCTGGACGCCTGAGCGCCTGTTCGAGCTCTTCCCCAATCTCGGCCGCATGCGCGACCGGCCGGGCGGGGCGATGTCGGGCGGCGAGCAGCAGATGCTGACCATCGCCCGTACGCTGATGGGCAATCCGAGCCTCGTCCTGCTCGACGAGCCTTCCGAAGGGCTCGCCCCGGTCATCGTCGAGGAGATGGCCAAGACCATCCTGGCGCTGAAGAGCGAGGGGCTCTCGCTGCTGATCTCCGAACAGAACCTGCATTTCGCCGGCTCGGTCGCCGACCGCGCCACGATCATCGAGAAGGGCCTGATCCGCTTTACCGGTACCATGGCCGAGCTCAAGGCCAACGAGGCCGTGCGGGCGCAGTATCTGTCGGTTTGAGCCGCTTCCCCGTCATTGCGAGGAGCGTAGCGACGAAGCAATCCAGGGCGGCCGGGCGAGGCCTTCTGGATTGCTTCGCTTGCGCTCGCAATGACGTCGGTGGGAGCAGCTCGCGCAAACGAAAAACCCCGAAAGCTTGCGCTTCCGGGGCAGGTGCCCGGCAGTGACCATGCCAGGTGGGAGGAAGCTTACCAGCCGGCCAGGACCTGGCCCTTGAAGCGCTCGGCGACGAAGGCCTAGAACACGGGCGTGTGATAGGTCTCGAGCAGCGTCTTGACCCAGGGCTTGTCCTTGTCGGCGGTGCGGACCGCGATGACGTTGACATAGGGACCCTTGGCGTCCTCGCGCAGGATCGCGGAGGTCGGATCGATCTTGGCGTCGACGGCGTAGTTGGTGTTGATCGCGGCGGCGGCGACGTCGGCCAGCGAGCGCGGCGTCTGAGCAGCCTCGATCTCGATGATCTTCAGCTTCTTCGGGTTCGAGGTGATGTCGGCGACCGTCGGCTTGAAGCCGGTGCCGTCCTTCAGCTTGATCACGCCCTTGTCCTGAAGCAGCAGCAGGGCGCGGCCGCCATTGGTCGGGTCGTTCTGGATCGCGACCGTGGCCCCGTCCGGAATCTCGGCCCAGCTCTTGTACTTCGACGAGTAGATGCCGAGCGGGAAGTTCACGGTCAGGCCGACGCTGGTCAGCTTGAAATTCCGGGCCTTCACCTGGTTGTCGAGATAGGGCTGGTGCTGGAAGGAGTTGGCCTCGAGCTCGCCGGCGTCGAGCGCCTGGTTCGGCACGACATAGTCGGAGAACTCGATGATCTTGATGTCGAGCCCCTTCTGGGCGGCGAGCGGCTTCACCTTCTCGAGGATCTCGGCATGCGGGCCGGGCGAGACGCCGATGCGGAGCACCTGGTTCTGCTGGGCGAGCGCCGGGCCGGCGACGGCGACTGCGAAAGCGGCGGCGAGAATGGTCCTGCGGGTGGTCATGGAACGGACTCCGTTCTTGGAGATTGCGGGAGGCGACGGCTTCACCAGGTAGGCAGGATCGAGCCCTTGAAGCGCTCGGCGACGAAGGCCTTGATCTCGGGCGAGCGGTAGCTGTCGACCAGCGCCTGGACCCAGGGCTTGTCCTTGTCGACGCTGCGCACCGCGATCAGGTTGGTGTAGGGGCCCTTGGGCGCCTCGCGCAGGATCGCCGAGTTCGGGTCGAGCTTGGCGTCGACAGCATAGCTCGTATTGATCGCCGCGGCAGCGACGTCGGCGAGCGAGCGCACCGTCTGCCCGGCCTCGATCTCGACGATCTTCAGCTTCTTCGGGTTCTCGGTGATGTCGAGCACGGTCGGCTTGAAGCCGGTGCCGTCCTTCAGCTTGATCACGCCCTTATCCTGCAGCAGCAGCAGGGCACGCCCGCCATTGGTCGGGTCGTTCTGGATCGAGACGGTGGCGCCGTCCGGCACCTCGGCCCAGCTCTTGTACTTCGCCGAGTAGATTCCCATCGGGAAGTTCACGGTCGGCGCGACGCTGACGATCTTGAAGCCGCGATCCTTCACCTGGTTGTCGAGATAGGGCTGGTGCTGGAAGGCATTGGCCTCGAGATCGCCGGTATCGAGCGCCTGGTTCGGGATGACGAAGTCCGAGAACTCGAAGATTTTGAGCTCATAGCCCTTCTTGGCGATGATCGGCTTGATCTGCTCGACGATCTCGGCATGCGGGCCGGGGGTGACGCCGATGCGGATCACCTGGTTCTGCTGGGCGAGGGCGCCCGAAGCGGGCAAGGAGAGGGCGGCGGCGGCAGCCAGCAGGCTGCGCCGGGAAAGCCAGGTCGACATGGTAGGCTCCGGCTGAAGAAGAAGGTTCGCGTGGCGCTCAGGCGTGGCGCAGGCGCTTGTTGAGATGGCGGGCGAGGCGGTCGCCGAGGCTCTGCACGGCCTGGACCAGGACGATCAGCACCGCGACGACGGCTGCCATCACTTCCGGCATGAAGCGCTGATAGCCATAGCGGATGCCGAGATCGCCGAGGCCACCACCGCCGACGGCGCCGACCATGGCCGAGAAGCCGATCAGGCTGACCAAAGCGAGCGTCAGGCCGAGCGTGATCGCCGGCAGCGCCTCGGGGACGAGGACCTTGCGCACGATCTGCACCGGCGTCGCGCCCATCGAGCGCGCAGCCTCGACCAGTCCCTGGTCGACCTCGCGGATCGCGCCCTCGATCAGGCGGGCGATGAACGGCGTCGCCGCCACCGTCAGCGGCACCGTCGCCGCCGTGGTGCCGATCGAGGTGCCGGCGATCAGCCGGGTGATCGGGATGATCGCGACGACGAGGATGATGAAGGGCGTCGAGCGCGTGGCGTTGACCAGCGTGCCGAGGATGGCGTTGACGGCCGGGGCCGCGAAGAGTTCGCCGCGCTTGCTCGTCGCCAGGAAGACGCCGAGCGGCAGGCCGAGCAAGGTGCCGAGCCCGGCGGCGATCGCGACCATCAGCAGCGTGTCGCCGGTGGCCTGGATGATCAGGCGGATGAGTTCAGGCGACATGACCGATAACCTCTGCCTTGAGTTCGAGGCCTTTCAGAGCGCCGAGCACGGCGCTGACACCGGGCTCGCCGGCCGGGATCGCGACCAGCAGGCTGCCGAAGGGCTTGCCGGCGATGGCGTCGATCCGCCCCGCCAGGATGTTGATGTCGATGCCGACCGTGGCGCTGAGCCGGCTGATCACCGGCGCGGTGGCGTTGGCACCGGAGAAGGTGATGCGCAGCACCGTGCTGCCGCCAGGCTGCGGCGTCTCGCGCAGCTGCCCTTCGAGATGGGCCGGCAATTCGACGCCGGTGACCGCCTCGACGAAGCGCGCCGTGGTCGGATGCTGCGGCCGGGTGAAGACCTCGAAGGTCTCGCCCTCTTCGACGATGCGCCCGCCCTCGATCACCGCGACCCGGTCGCAGATCTCCTTGATCACCGGGATTTCGTGCGTGATCAGGAGGATGGTGACGCCGAGCTCGCGGTTGACCTGCTTCAGCAGCGCGAGGATCGACTGCGTCGTCTCCGGGTCGAGCGCCGAGGTCGCCTCGTCGCAGAGCAGCACCTTCGGGTCGGTCGCCAGCGCCCGGGCGATGCCGACGCGCTGCTTCTGCCCGCCCGAGAGCTCGGCCGGATAGCGCTCGCGCTTGTCGGCAAGGCCGACGAGGTCGAGCAGCTTCTCGACCCGTCCGGCGATCTCGGCCTTCGGCGTGCCGCCGATCTCGAGCGGCAGTGCGACATTGTCGAACACCGTGCGCGAGGACAGCAGGTTGAAGTGCTGGAAGATCATGCCGGTGGCACGGCGGCGCGTCCGCCAGCCGGCCTCGGTCAGGCCGGTGACGTCCTCGTCCTCGATCAGGATGCGGCCGGAGCTGGCGCGCTCCAGCCCGTTGACCAGGCGGATCAGGGTCGACTTGCCGGCGCCGGAGCGGCCGATCACGCCGACGATCGCGCCGCGCGGCACGTTAAGGTCGATGCCTTCCAGCGCCGCGACGGGCTTCTGCCCGCGCCGGCCGGCAAAGACCTTGCCGACCTTCTCGAAGCGGATGATCGGCTCGGCCGCTTGCGCGATCTCGGCCGCGACGCTGAACGCGTCGGGTTTCAGGGGGGCGTTCATCATGTCCTCAGTATAGCGTGTGGCAGGACCAGTGGGTGATGCCGATCTGCTCGATCGTCACCTGCCGGACCGATCGGCGCTGCGCCTCGGCGTCGACCGAAAAAGCGGGCTGGTCGTGCCAGCGCGGCGCGCCGGGCACGGCGGGCAGGGCCTCGCCGAGCCAGTGCGCGAGGCGCCGGCGCAGGGTTTCGAGCACGGACATCACCCGCCTCAGGCCGCCAGCCGCGTCTGGCCCTGGCGGCGCGGTGCCGCCAGCAGCCGAGCTGCCCGTTCGGCCGCGCCCGGCGTCGCGA
>JAEXUU010000036.1 GCA_023452965.1 Pseudomonadota bacterium
CCTTGACGGCATGAGGCGCGCCGACTAGGAGAGGCCGGGTCCGGGCGATTAGCTCAGCGGTAGAGCACTCCCTTCACACGGGAGGGGTCACAGGTTCGATCCCTGTGCCGCCCACCATTTCCTTCCCCAGTCGATAGAATTTGCCGCGCTGGCGGCACCGAACTGGTTCGGCCTCGGGCCAGCTCGACGTTGCCGCAGACCAGACACGCCTTTGGCCGGGAACAATCACTGACGGCGATTCGTTTCAGCAGGGTGCCTTGGCGCCCGAGGCGGCGACGACGCCCGTGAGGCATTAGCGGAAGATTTACTGCAGGGCGCCCATGATCGCCTTCGGCGTTGGCGCTCGAGTGACCCATGATCTATTTCGGAATCATCTGCCTGGCTTCGCTGGCCATCTTCGTCGAGATGGCAGACCGCGCGCCCGAGCTCCCGTGGCACGACTGATCGATCCGTCGCGACCCAACCGAGTCTGCCAAATCCAATAGCGCCGGAAAGCAGCGACCGCCCGGTCGGGCAAGGCCACTTTTCGTAGCCAACCGCCCCCGCCGCACAGCCGGGCAATGTTCCAGCAAGCCGACACGCCGACCACTCCGCCGGGATCTCCCGTGGAGCTCGGATCATGCGATTCGGAAATCAACCCTCTGCGGCCTTCGCCGGCCGCGCCCTGCACGCCTATCTCGACTTCGTCCAGCGGACGACGCGCTTCAAGCCGGCGATCCCCGGCGCCAGGCCCTGGGAGCGCAGCCGCGAGCCCTTCATCGCCCTGACCTGGCACGGCCAGCAGATGCTGAGCCTCGCCGCGCTCGACGGCGCAGCGCAGGTGGCAGTCCTGACCTCGCTGCACTTCGACGGAACCGTGGTGGCCTCGGTGGTGGAGCGAGCCGGCTTTCGCGTCATCCGCGGCTCGGGCACCCAGAGCCGCCCGAAGATCATGGCCAAGCGGGCCATTCCCGCCTTCTTCGAGATGCGCGAGGCGCTGCGCGACGGAACCAGCCTGCTGCTTACCGCCGATGTGCCGAAGGTCGCGCGCATCGCCGGCAAGGGGGCGGTCCAGCTCGCGCGCTCAACGGGCCGGCCGATCTATCTGTTCGCGGCGGTAACGAGCGCGCGCCTCGACCTAGACAATTGGGACAGGGCCAGCATCGCCCTGCCCTTTGGCCGCGGCTGCATCCTCTGGTCGGAGCCGCTCTTCGTTCGCAGATCGGCCGACGAGCGCGAAATGGGCCTGATCGCACTCGATATTTCGAGTCAGCTCGACGAATTGCACGCCACAGCGCACCGCCTTCTCGAGCGGCGCTGACCCGGCTTGCCCTTCCTGCCCTGGTCGGTCCGGCGCTCTTCAGCGGCCGGGCGGCGCGCAGTCGGCCGGCGTGGCGCAGATCCTGCCGGGCGGACGCAGCTGTTGCGGCGCCTCGCTCGGCGCGATGACGATGCGGCTGAGGTCGCCGGAGAAGCGCAGGCCGAGCCCGGAGGAGATCAGCACGATCCGGGCCCGCGGCGAGGCCAGGATCGTCGCATTGGCACCGGCGAGGAAGTGGGCGCTGCCGCCGATGCTGGCATAGGTGCCGAAGACATCCTCTCGCCGGTCGAGACCGTAGACCAGCATGATCACCCGGCCGTAATCGGCGCCGAGGCCGATGCCGACGGAGAGCGCCGACCAGCTCACGGGAACCGGGACGCCATCCGAGAAACGCAATTCGCCGCTGCCATGCCGCCCGCCGATCACGAAGGAGCCGCTGAGCTCGCCGCCGACGATATAGGCGTTGGGTTCGCCGAAGAGCGCGAGCGAGCGCTCGATCGGGATGCTGACCGTCTTGGAGGTGGTGTCGAACACCGTCTCGACCAGCCGAAAGATGTCCTGCCGCGAAGTCGTCGGCAACTGGCCGGCCCGGACATCCCGATCCGTCACCGCAACCTGCGCCGGCGCAAGGCCCGGAGCGAGAGCCAGCAGCGCAACCAGCAGGCAACGCAGCGCAGGCCAATTCCGGTGGACACGTAGCGCAGGCATCAGGCCGGCAGCTCCAGGAGAGAGTTGAACGGCAATGGCGATACGGTCCATGCAGAAAGCGGAAGGGACGAGTGCCCGGCTCCGCAACCCATAGCCCGATCGAGGTTCCGTGACGACCCGCAACGCCGCCTCGATCTTGCTTCGGCCCCGGCCGACAGCACTGCCGGCCATGGCCGGATTCGATCTTCTCCCGCATATTGGCGCCGACCGGTCATGACATCGCTGTCACGCGCCCTCACCATCCGCCTGTCGCTTCTCGGCATCGTCCTGCTCACCGCCTTCGTCGGCGCCGTTTGCGCCTTCGCCCTGATCACCGAGGATCCGGCGGCCCTGCGCAACGACGTCACCTCCCAGATCATCCAGCAAGGCGTGAGCCAGCCAGCCAGCAAAGCCTTGCAGGTCGAAAAGACCGCGGGCCTGCTCCAGATCGAGCGCAATAGCCCCGGCCTCTGGTACCTGGTCTCCGACGGACGTTCGGTCGTCGAGTATGCGCCAGAATTGCGGCCGGGGCTGCCGATCGACATCCGGCTCGACGGCCCGACCATTGCCGCTCAGATGCGGGTCGGCGGCGACAACGCCCTCGCCTTCGATGTGATCGAGAAGGATGGCAACCGCATCATCGTCGCGACCGGCGGCGGCCGCCCGGGCTGGGACCTGATCCTCGGCTACTTTCTGTGGGCGATGGCCTGGCCTACTCTGGCGATCTCGGTGATTTTCGGCCTGCTGATCGCAGGCGCCATCGCGATGTCGGTGTCCTACATCAGTGAGCGACTGCACAGCGCGGCGGAAGCCGCGGCCCGAATCGACCCGAAGGCGCCGCGCGGCCTGCTGCCGACCGAAGAGACGCCGGCCGAGCTGATGCCGCTGACGACCGCGCTGAACGCCGCGCTCGACCAGATCGCCGGCAATATGGAGACGCAGCGACGCTTCATGAACAATGTCGCGCATGAGCTGCGCACCCCGCTGACCGTGATGCGCGGCCGGGTCGACGCGCTGCCGAACGACCAGATGCGGCTGGCTCTCACCACCGATATCAGCCGGCTGACCACCATCGTCTCGTCGATGCTGCAGCTCGCCCGCCTGCACAGCAGCGAGCTCCCCTTCGAACCGCTTCAGCTAAACGCGATCGCACGCGCGGTGCTGGCCGACCTGGCGCCGCTGATTCTCGACAATGGCGCCGATGTCGCGCTGGAAGAGGAAGGCGAGCGGCGGGCGCTGATCGAGGCCAATGAACCCACGGTGCGCGCCGCCATCGCCAATCTCGTCGACAACGCGCTGCGCCATGCCAAGGCGAAGTCGACGATCATGGTCAAGGTGATCGACGGCGCGGTGATCGAGGTCGCCGATGACGGGATCGGCATCGCGGCTTCCGACCGCCCGCAGATGACCGAGCCGTTCAACCGGATGTCGCCGAACTCGACCGGGGCCGGACTCGGCCTGACCATCGTGCGCGACCTCATGGCCGCCCATGGCGGCACGCTGACCATTCTCGGCAGGCCGGGCGGCGGCACCGTGATGCGCCTCGTCTTCCCGCCGCAGGAGACGCGTGCCTGAGGCCGCAGATAGGTTCCGCGTCCGGCAAAAGCGCCATCCCGGCCGCGGCGACGTTGAGCGGCGCTACGGGGCTTGCCTGGAGTGATGGCTGGTTCGGATCGACATCCGAACTCAGCCGACGGCTTCGGAGACCCGTAACATGTAGCCGATGCCGCGCAGCGAGGTGATCTCGACCCGGGCGCCGGCATCCCTGAGCTTGCGCCGCAGCCGCGAGATCTGTGCCTCCAGCGTGTTGGATTCGATCAGATCGTCGAAGCCGTAGACCGCCTCGATCAGGACGGCGCGGGTGACGACCCGGCCGACGCGCTGAACCAGCGCCTCGAGGATCAAGGTCTCGCGTCGACGCAGATCGAGCATCTCCGAATCGACGGACGCGCAGCGGCCCTCGAGATCGAGCGAGAGATTACCCGCCGTGATCACCAGCGAGCGTTTGGGGTGGCGGCGGCGCATGATGACCCGCAGCCGCGCCAGCAATTCCTCCGGCTCGAAGGGCTTGATGAGATAGTCGTCGGCGCCGCCGTTCAGCCCCTCGATGACGTCGGCCTTGGCGTCGCGGGCTGTCAGAACCAGGAAGGCCGGCCGCGTCTCGGCCGTGCTGAGCGCCTTGACGATCGAAAGGCCGTCGCCATCGGGCAGGCGCCGGTCGACGATGGCGATGTCGAAGGGCGTCGAGCGCAGGGCGGCGAGCGCCGCATCGACCGTCGTCGTGCGATCGGCGATCAGGCCGGCATTGGTGAGGAGGGAAGAGAGGAAGGCCATCAGCTGTGGCTCATCCTCGACGATCAAGGCGCGCATGAGGGAGAATCGGATCAGGGGTGCACGGATGAAACGTGATGCCGGAATAGGGGCGATGTATCCAGACGCATCACGCTCCATCCATGCCTGGGAACGGCCGCAGGCGCCGGCGCCGAACTGGTCACATCGACCCGATCGGTGAGCCGGCCGCTCGCTTCTGGGCAGAGCCTCTTCGTAGATCAGCTTGCGCCGCAAGCCGGCAGAAAGGTCTTCCAGGGCCGCAAGATGATCCGGGCCGTCTCCGGCCCGGAAACTCAAGCACTCAGAACCGGTAGTTCAGACCGGTCTTGATGAGATGCTCGTTGGCACCGACGCGGGTGCGGCCGGCACCGAGCTGGAAGTTCTGCTTGCCGAGCGAAACGTAGTTGTACTCGATCTTGGCGGAGAGATTGTCGGTGATGCCGTATTCCGCGCCGGCACCGACGACATAGCCGAGCTTGCTCTTGTCCTTCGAGATCGGGCCGTTGCTGGCCTTCAGGCTGCCATAGGCGGCGCCGGCGAGGCCGTAGACCAGCACGCGGTCGAAGGCGACGCGGGCGCGAGCCTTCAAGGTACTGACGTAGCGCATGTCAGCACTGGTGCCGACGGTGCGCTTGGAGCCCTGGCCGATGCCGTTGATCGAGATGTGGGCCTCGAGACCGGTGACGAGACGGCCTGACTGCACGGTGTAGCCGATCTGGCCGCCGAACAGGGCCTCGTTGCGGCTCTTGCGGGCGACGCCCTGGAAGCGGTCGAACGCGGCGCCGGCGTGGGCACCGACATAGACACCGTTCCAGTTATAGGTCCGCGGCTGGGAATAGGCCGGCTGCCATTGCTGGACGGGCACGCGACGATCGGCCGCCATAGCGGGAACTGCGAGCAGGGCCAGCAGGCCGACCATCGGGATGAGACGTTTCATCGAAGACTCCTTGCAGCGGCTCGCTCGCCGCCGACGCATCTGCCTTGCGACCCTCATGTCCGGGCATCGGACCGGGTCGACGCGGTGCAGATTGCGGGCGAAGATTACGGCAAGGTTGCCCGTCCTACGGGCCCCCGCTGCAAGGCAGGTTTCTCCGAGATCCGCGGTGGAAGGGGACGAGAGCGCGCGAGCGGGGCGCTCAGTTCCGGGCGCTGCGCACGGGAAGCGCTCCCGAATCTCCTGCGCCGGCCGCCCGCTCGGCCAGCGGCGCAGTCGCCAGGAACTGCTCGATCGCAAGCTGGGTGATGTCGCCGGAATGGCCGGAACGGTGCAGGCCGAGGATCAGGCGTGCGAGCCATTCGCGGTGCGGGTTCTCGAAGGGGCCGTCGATCGGCGCGACGCGCTGCCACGCCTCGTGAAAGACGCTTCCCAGAGCGGCGAGCTCTTCGGGCCCGGCATTGAATTGGCACGCAGACATGGCGAGCTTCCCGGCTTATCCCGGAGCGGAACAGAGCCCGCCCGGCCTTGCAATCGGAAATTGCCCCTCGCCGCAGTTCTATGGGAACGATCGGTTAACGACAATCCGAAAAGCCATCACAGGCTGCGCACGATTTCGCGCGGATGAAGCGCCGCGAAAGCGCGGGCCGAATCACGAAACGCCATCCAGGCGGACCGCAATTCGGTATCGGCGCGGTGCGCTGCGGGAAGAAGAGGACGGGTGCGCTCGTCGACCGCCGCATCAGGGTCTATGCGTGCCGAGCGGCAGAGCGCGCGGGCGATCCTGATGATGCGCTGTTCCTCATTGTCGTCGGGAATCATGGTCGGCAGGCCTCGTTTTCGCCGCGAAGCATGCGGCGCGACCAGAACGCGCGACGACCGGTGCGGTTCCATGATCTGCCGCCTCGCTTTCGCCGGAAAAGCGCCCAGATCGTCCCAAGCGGAACTCGAGCGGCTGGGCTCTGTTGCAGTGCCGCAACGGACCTGCCCAAAGGAGAGAGGGTCGCGCCGATGTGAATGTCGATCGATTGCGCCAGACAGGCGTTGCTGTCAGAAACTTGGGGAATTGTTGACGTTTTTGCGTCAGCTTTCGCTCCGCGCCACCGCTCACTTCCTGTTTGAGGCTACAATGACCCGTTTCTTCAATCTGGCACTGATCGCCGGCGTGTGCCTTTCGGCCAGCGCGACCGTCGCCGTCGCCGAGATCGACCCGCTGACCCGCCAGCCGCTGATCCAGTATGTCGATCCGGCCAAGGCGCAGGCGACCGCCATCCCGCGTGAGATCGTTTCCTATTCCACCAATCAGCGTCCCGGCACCATCGTCATCAACACTGCCGAGCGCCGCCTCTACTACGTGCTGCCCGATGGCAAGGCCGTCCGCTACGGCGTCGGCGTCGGCCGCCCCGGCTTCGACTGGGCCGGCGTGCAGACTGTCTCGCGCAAGACCGAGTGGCCGACCTGGACGCCGCCAGCGCAGATGCTGAAGCGCCGCCCCGACCTGCCGCGCTTCATGCCGGGCGGCCCGGAGAACCCGATGGGCGCCCGCGCGCTCTATCTCGGCTCGACGCTCTACCGTATCCACGGCTCGAACGAGCCGGAGACGATCGGCCAGGCTGTGTCCTCGGGCTGCATCCGCATGCTGAACGACGACGTGATCGATCTCTACGAGCGCGCCAAGGTCGGCACCCGGGTCGTCGTCGCCCGCTGAGCGGCAACCCCTCTCATCTTACGGAAAGGCCGGCCTCGCGCCGGCCTTTTTTGTTGCGGCGGTCGGGACTGCACCCACTCCCGCGACGCTCCTGAGCAAAGGGCTCAAGCGGGCATTTCCGCTTCCAGCACAGGAGCCGCGTCTGTGCTGTGCCGACGCGCGAAGACTCGCGGCGAGCAGCCGACCCGCTTGCGAAAGGCCGTGCTGAAGGCGCTGGCCGAGTCGTAGCCGACGGTTTCCGCCAACCGGTCGAGTGATTTTACGCCCCGGCTGAGGGCATCGCGGGCGAGCGCCATGCGCCAGCGCATGAGATAGTCGATCGGCGCGCAGCCGACGGCCTCCGTGAACCGGGCCGCGAAGGTCGAGCGCGACATGCCGGCGAGGCTTGCGAGCCCGGCGACCGTCCAGCCCGCCGCGACATCGGCGTGAATGGCGCGCAGGACCCTGGCGAGAGCCGGCTCGCCCAATCCTGCCAGAAGGCCGGCTGGCAGTTCACCCTGCTCTGGGACGCGTGCCCGGAGGCACTCGACCAGCATGACCTCAAGCAGGCGGCTCAGGATCATGTCGCGACCGGGCCGATCGGCCTCGCACTCCTCCCTGATCAACCCTGCAATGCCGGCCATCCTTCCGGTCAGTCCTTCGACCGCACGGATATGGATCATCTCCGGGAGGAGCGCGAGCAGCAGCCCGGCATTGGCCGGCTCGATCTGGAAGGCGCCGCCGAGCATCGCGAAATCGAGCTCGCCCTCGCGCTCGCCATGCCTGACGGCCTCGTGCGACGGCTCCGCCGGGCGGCAGGCCATCCCGGGCTCGCTGGACAGCGAGAAGGCAGGCGTCGCCGGCAGGAGCAGGAAATCGCCCTCACCGAGCCGCAGCGGCGCGCCATCGCCGAGCGCGAGCCAGCAATGCCCGGCGAGCACGAGCGCGAAGCCCGGCTGCCCATAGGCTGCATAGCGCACGCCCCAGGCGCCGCGGCCGGTGATCGGCTTCGACACCGCAGTGTGCGGGCGCAGCAGGGCGACGATCTCGCTGAGCGGATCCATTCTGGACGATCCATAACTCTTTCTGGCGACCTGATTATAGATCGTCGCGAGACACTGTCTATTGAACGAGGTGCAGCAAATGGAGATCTGAATGACCGAGACAGTCCTCATCACCGGCACGTCGTCAGGCTATGGCAAGACGACGGCCGAACATTTCCTCAGCCGCGGCTGGAACGTGCTCGCGACGATGCGACGCCCCGATCCCGGCCTGTTCGGCGCGCGCAGCGAGCGGCTGAAAGTGCTTCCGCTCGACGTGACGGACCAGCGCAGCATCGACGCGGCAATCGCGGAGGGGGTCGCCGCCTTCGGCGCCATCGACGTGCTGGTCAACAATGCCGGGATCGGCATGGCCTCGATTGTCGAAGCGACGCCGGATGCAACGATCCGCGAGGTGTTCGAGACCAACACCTTCGGCGTCTTCGCAACCTGCCGGGCCATCATCCCGCAGATGCGCCGGCAAGGTAGCGGGCGGATCGTCAACGTCACCTCGAGCACCACCATCGGGGTCATGCCGCTGGTCGCGGTCTATGCCGCCAGCAAATGCGCCGTCGAAGGCTTCACGGAATCGCTCGCCTATGAGCTTGAGGGCTTTGGCATCAAGGCGAGGCTGGTCGAGCCCGGCTATGCTCCGACCACCAGCTTCACCGCCAATGGCGCCGCGCGCATGCAGGGCCTGATGCCGGCGGATTACGGCGCCTTCATCCAGTCCTGCTTCGGCAAGATGGCGAATTATCCGACCGCCTACTGCACCGAAGCGGAGGTCGCGGAGGCCGTGTTCCGGGCTGCGACGGAGGATGGGCCGCAGTTGCGCTATCCGGCAGGCCCGGACAGCAAGCTGCTGGCGCAGCTGCGCTGGTCGACCTCGGAGGAGCATTATCTCGGCAGGATGCGGGAGATGTTCGGCCCCGCGCCCTCCCCCTGATGGAGCCTGCGGTTCAGCCCCGCCGCTGCCGCTCCCGCGAGAGCCCCTTCGCCGCGAGCTCGTCGAGATAGGCCTGGAGCTTGGCTTCGCCATCGCGGCCGAGCTCGCGCAGATAGTCCCAGCCATAAATGCCGGTGTCGTGCATGTCGTCGAAGGTCAGGCGCACGGCATAGTGACCGACCGGCTCGACCTTGAGGATCTCGACCTCGCGCTTGCCGGGCACGGTCTGCTTCTGGGTCGGGCCATGACCCTGGACCTCGGCCGAGGGGCTCTCGACGCGCAGCAACTCGGCGGAGAGGCCGAAGCTCTCCCCGTCCTCGAAGGAGACATGCAGGGTCCGCCGGTCCTTGGACAGGCGTATTTCGGTCGGCCAGGCTGACATCTTCGTCTTTCACCAAGGTGATGTGGCGTTTGCAGCTATTGACGCCGGCCGTACCGGTGCCAATCTCTTTCCTTGTTATAATGATGCGGCTGCCACCACGCACGTGCGAGCAGCGCTTGGTGGAAACGCTGGCGAGACGAAACCAGAGTGCTGATCAATTCCCATATGCCGCTGACGCGTGCGCCGCTGGTCGACCCGTTCGGCCGCGACATCTCCTATCTGCGCATCTCGGTGACGGATCGCTGCGATTTCCGCTGCGTCTACTGCATGTCCGAGGACATGGCCTTCCTGCCCAAGCGCGACCTGCTGACGCTGGAAGAGGTCGACCGCGTCGCCACCGCCTTCGTCTCCCGCGGGACGCGCAAATTGCGCATCACCGGCGGCGAGCCGCTGGTGCGGCGCGACATCATGAACCTGTACCGCTCGCTCTCGCGCCAACTCGCCTCCGGCGCGCTCGACGAGCTGACCGTGACCACCAATGGCACCCAGCTCGCCCGCTATGCGCAGGAGCTGGCCGATTGCGGCGTGCGCCGCGTCAACGTGTCGATGGATACGCTCGACCCCGAAAAATTCCGCAAGATCACGCGCTGGGGCGACCTCTCCAAAGTGCTCGCCGGAATCGAGGCGGCGCGTGCCGCGGGCCTGCGCGTCAAGAGCAATGCGGTGGCGCTGAAAGGCGTCAACGAGGACGAGAGCGAGGGGCTGATGCAGTGGGCCCACGGGCTCGGCATGGACCTGACGCTGATCGAGGTGATGCCGCTGGGCGATATCGGCGAAGGTCGGATCGACCAGTATCTTCCCCTGTCGCTCGTGCGCTCGCGCCTTGCCAACAATTATTCATTGGCTGACCTTCCCGATAATACCGGCGGCCCTGCGCGCTACGTCCGGG
>JAEXUU010000622.1 GCA_023452965.1 Pseudomonadota bacterium
CCGGCCGCGCCCGCGCCGCCTCCCGCCCGGAGCCGGAAGCCGCCGAAGATCACGAAGCTGACCACGGCCAGCAGGCCGGCGCTGATGCCGCCATAGAGCATCACCCAGCCGAAGCCGTCGACCAGTGCCGCATGGACCCCGGCGCCGGACGCATCGTGCAGCGCCAGGACCGGATAGCTCTGCGGCAGCGCGCCGAGATTGCCGGCGGCGACCGAGGTCGCCAGCGCCTGCAGCTGCGAAGCGTCGAGGACGCCGGACAGCCCCGCCGGCAGCGACCGGC
This sequence comes from Pseudomonadota bacterium, assembly GCA_023452965.1. The sequence goes on from JAEXUU010000622.1 coordinate 281, forward strand.
GGATGCCCTCGACCAGGATCAGCCCCATCACCGGGATGTTGATCGCCAGCGCGATCAGGCGGGCGCTGATGTCGATGCCCGACGCCATCCCCGCACGGTTGCTCGGCACCGCGCCGGTTGTGGTGTTGGTCACCGCCGTATTGGTCAGGCCGAGCCCGATCCCGGCCAGCAGCGCGCCCGGCAGCACGGTCAGCCAGCCCGGCTGGGCAACCCCGCTGCCGAGCCACATCGCGATGAAGCCGGCGCCCATGGTGAGCATGCCGAGCGGAACGACCAGCTGCGGACCGTGGCGGCGCAGCAGATGGTCCGAGATCACCGGCATCACCATGAAGGGCACGGTATAGGCCAGCAGCAGCAGCCCGGTTGCCTCGGCGCTGAGGCCGAGCCCGCTTTGGAAGTAGATCGGCAGGTAGATGATGAAGGGCCAGTAGCTGAAATTCATCGCGGCGCAGCCGATGATCGCGCCGCTGAAGCGGCGGATCCGAAACACCGAGAAATCGAACATCGGCTGGCGCGCCCGCTTCTCCACGAAGAGGAAGGCGATGAAGCTGGCCAAAGCGAGGCCGGCAAGGCCGGATGCCACGGCAGCGCCGAGCTCGGTTCCCTGCGTGATGACGAAGGCGAAGCCGAAGACCGCGAGCGTCAGCGTCACGATGCCGGCAAGGTCGAGTTCCTTCGCCTCGGCATCTCTGGATTCGCGGATGCCGATCGCGGCCGGCACCAGCGCCAGCACGGTCAGCGGCACGTGGATCAGGAAGACCCATTGCCAGCCCGCCAGCGCCGTCAGCATGCTGCCGACCACAGGGCCGAAGCCGAGGCCGACGCCGCTGACCACGCCCCAGAGGGTGAAGGCCCTGCCGCGCTCGCGCCCGTCCGGAAACTGGTGCGAGATGATCGCGATGGCGCAGGTCAACATGGCGCCGCCGGCCATGCCCTGCAGGAATCGGCCGGCGATCAGGATCGGCGCGTTCGGCGCCACCCCGCAGACCAGCGATGTCAGGCCGAAGGCCGCCGTGGTCGCCATGAAGACGCGCTTGCGGCCAAAGCGGTCGGCGAGCGTGCCGGTCGCCATCAGCACCGCCGTGCAGGCGATGGTGTAGGCGTTCATGATCCATTGGAGGGCGCGGAAATCGGCCGGCAGCGTCGATTCCAGGATCGGCAGGATCACTGGGATGCTGGAAATCTCGAGGCCGAACATCAGGGAGGCGAGACAGACGCCGGCCAGCGCCGCCCTGTCTCGCGCATTGGAGGAGATCGTCATCGCAAGCACCTTTCGCGATCCGCCGCAGCGGCGGGATCGATGGAGGCACTGGTCTAGGGGCAGCCCTGGCATGACAGAAATGATTTAATTTCTCGCCTTTCAGTGACTGTGATAATAAATCTCCGTCATGGATTTCGCTCCCGAGCTTTTGCGCGCCCTGGTCGCAGTCGAGGAGGCCGGCGGCTTCACCCGCGCTGCCGAGCGCCTGCACCTGACGCAGTCGGCGGTCAGCCACCAGATCCGCCGGCTGGAGGAGCAGGTCGGCCGCCCGCTTCTCGTGCGGACGACGCGCAAGCTGGCGCTGACCGAGGATGGCGAGGATTTCCTGCGCCACGCCCGGCAGATCCTGCAGGCGCATGCAGCCCTGGCCCAGCGCTTCCAGATCTCGGCGCTCGCCGGCTCGATCCGCTTCGGCGTGCCGGAGAATTTCCTGGGCGACGAGCTGCCCCAGCTCTTGTGCCGCTTCGCCCGCGCCTTCCCGGCCGTGCGCCTCGAAGCCTCGGTCAGCGTCTGCCAGGATTTCAGCGCCAGGATCGACAATGGCGAGCTCGACCTTGCGGTGGCGATGCGCCGCGCCGGCGAGAGCGGTGGGACCGTGCTGCGGCGGCAGCGCTTCGTCTGGGCCGCGGCTGATGACTTCGCCGTTCCGCCGGGGGCCTCGCTGCCGCTCGCGCTCTCGAATCCGCCCTGCCTCTGCCGGGCGGTCGCGATCGAGTCCCTCGCGGATACCGGCATCGAATGGCACACCGGCTTCACCTCGGCCAATCTGCACGGCTTGCGCGCGGCGATGCTGGCCGGGCTCGGCGCCTCCATCATCGCCGATGACGAGCTGGAACCGGGCATGAAGGTGCTCGGGTCCGATTACGGCCTGCCGCCCTTGCCGGACCTGGAATTCGCGCTGATCTGGTCGCCCGGAGGCAAGACGCCCTGCGCCCGCGAGCTCGGGCGGCTGATCAGCGAAGCCGCGCAAGGTCCCGGCGGCGCGGCGCTGCGCCGGCTGCGGCCGGCCGCACGGGCTGGCAAGCCGGATTAAGCGCGAGCGCCAACCGATTCCGAAGATTCAAGCTTTGGCGATCGCGGCACGGCGCTGGGATCGTTGCGTCGTCCTGCCCCGGCAGGCCGTCACGGCGTCCTGATCTGGCGGCAGCTGCGCTGGCCCGAGGACAGGCAGTCCTGCGCCTTCCCGGCCTGATGCAGCTCTCGCAGCAGCCAGAAGCCGAGGCCTAGCAACGCCAGCACCGCGACGATGGCGAGCAGGTTGACGGTCATCCGCCAGTCGGGGTCCTGCTCGTCATCGGGCGGCGGCGCCATGCCCGCCTAGCCTCCGGGCGGCCGCGCGATCGAGAACAGCTCGGTCACCTCGGCATAGTCGGCATAGCCGCAGCGCGCGATCGGATTGGCGCCGGCGGTGTCGAAGCGGCCATCGCGGACATAGGCCTCGTCGATGAAGACGCCGACCACCTGGCCGAGCACCATCCAGCGCGGCACCTCCTGCCCGTCGAGATCGCGCAGCTGCTGCACCGAGAGCAGCTTGCATTCGAGCGCGGCAGGGCTTGCCGCGACGCGCGGCGGCTTGACGAAGCGCGACGGCGCCATTGCGAGCCCCGCATGGGCGTATTCGCTCTCCCCCCGCGGCAAGGCGCCGAGGTCAGGTTCATCTGCTCGGCGAGCGCCCGGGTGACGAGGCTGCAGGTGAACTCGCCGGTCTCCTCGATGAAGGCGACCGCATCCTTCCGGTTCTCCGAGGAGAACATCACGATGTTGGGACGTGAGGAGATCGCGTTGAAGAAGCTGTAGGGCGAGAGATTGACCTCGCCCTTGGCGCTCACCGCGCTGATCCAGCCGATCGGCCGGGGCGCCACGATCGCCTTGAACGGGTCGTGCTTGAGGTCATGCGGCTCGCCGCTGCTCGAATAGATCATCGCCGCGCTCACTGCCCGTAATGGCTGACGATGGCGGCAAGGTCCGGCCGCTCGCGATCGGAGGGCTTCGTGTCGGCCGTGCCGAGATGGACGAAGCCGGCGATGCGCTCGTCCGCCGCGACGCCGAAAGCGTCGAGCACGTCGCGGTCGAAGGCGAACCAGTTGGTCAGCCAGGAGCCGGCAAAGCCCATCGCCTCGGCGGCGACGAGCAGGTTGAAGCAGACCGCGCCGGCCGAGAGTTCCTGCTCCCAGAGCGGAATCTTCTCGTGCTGGCGGGCCCGCGAGACCACGGCGATGACGACCGGCGCATGGGCGAGGCGCTTGGCCTCGAAAGCGACCTTGTCCTCGGGCGCATCGGGATTGCGCTTGCGGAAGATCTCGCCGACCAGCGCCGCGGCCTTGGCCTTGGCCTCGCCCGAGAAGACGATGAAGCGCCAGGGCACGAGCTTGCCATGGTCGGGCACCCGCGCCGCGATGGTCAGGAGTTCGGAAAGCTGGCGCTGATCCGGGCCGGGCGCGGCCAGAAATTGCGGCGGAACCGAGCGGCGGAGCTTGAGCAGGGCGAGCGTGTCGGTCATGAACGATCCAGGCAGGAGAGGATGGCAGGGCGAACGCCGCTGGCGGCCGCTCCTGAGTTAAGGTTTTGCCATGATGAGGACAAGCGAGCCTGCTCCTTCTCCGGCGCAAGGACGATGACGGCACGGCGCATGTTTCAAAGCGAAGAGTTCAAATTTGGCGGCTGGCGGGCTGCCCGCAGCTGCGCGGTCGCCCTGCTGGCGGCTCTCGTCGCCCTGCCCGCGCTCGCCCAGACGCAGGCCCCTGCGCCGCCCGCCACCGCTCCGGCTCCGGCCGCCAACAGCTTCCTCGGCACGCGCGCCGGCCAGGCGGCGCTGGCGCTAAGCGCGCAGTTCTCCGCCGACCGCAAGCCGATCCGCTCCGGCCTGGTCTGGCGTGTCCTGGTCGAGACCGCGGACGGCACCCCGCCGCGCATCGTCGCCCGTTCCAACGATGCCGAGCCGGTGTTCCAGCTCGAGCCCGGCGTCTATCTGCTGCACGCCGCCTATGGCTTCGCCAGCGGCACCAAGCGCGTCACGCTCGGCCCGCAGGGGCTGAGCGACAGGATCAGCATCAGCGCCGGCGCCCTCTCGCTGGCCGGCTCGATCGGCGAGACGCCGATCCCCCCGGCGCAGCTGACCTTCTCGATCTTCGTGCCGCTCCAGGGCAATTCGGAAGGCCGCCTCGTCGTCAACAACGCCAAGGCCGGCGAGCTGATCCGGCTGCCCGAGGGCACCTATCACATCGTCTCGACCTATGGTGATTCCAACGCCATCCAGCGCTCCGACGTCCGGGTCGAATCCGGCAAGGTGACGCAGGCGACGCTGCATCACCGGGCCGCGATGGTGACGCTCAAGCTCGTCGCCGGGCCGGGCGGGGAAGCCTTCGCCGGCACCGCCTTCAGCGTGCTGACCCCAGGTGGCGACGTCATCCGCGAGGCGATCGGCGCCTTCCCGCAGGTCATCCTGGCTGAGGGCGACTATGTGCTGATCGCCCGCCAGGAGGGCCAGGTCTTCTCGCGTGAGTTCAAGGTCGAGGCCGGGCGCGACCGCGACATCGAGGTGATCGCCCGCTGATCTCGGGCTCGCCGCAGCCTCAGTTGGTCGGCTTGCCGTCCGGCCGCACCCCGGTCAGCCCCGCCGCGATTCCGTCGGCGAGGCGCACGGCGAGGCAGCGATAGCCGGCATCGACGAGATGCAGGTCGCCATCCATGCCGACCAGCTCCTCTGGCGTGAACTGCTTGCTGCGCGACCAGGTCCGCATCATGCCGTAGCGCGGGAAGACAGCGACATTGTTCTCGGCCGCCGTCTTGGCCAGCACCGCGCGATAGTCGTCGTACTTCGGATAGCGCCCCTCGCGCGGCAGCCATTGCAGGTCCATCAGCACGAGGTCGATCCCGGCGCCCTGCACCTGGCGGATGCCCTTCTTCAGGATCTTCGCCAGCTTCTCCTCGCCGATATCGCGGATCGCATCGTTCACCGCCGTCTGCCAGATCACCAGCGAGGGCTTTTCGGCGATGACGTCGCTCTCCATACGCAGCAGCATGTCATAGGCCGACTGGCCGCCGACGCCCTTGTTGATCACCTTGATCTCGCGGCCCGGCAAGCGCCGGCGCAGTTCCGCCTCGAGCACGGCCGGATAGCTGTTATTGGCCTCGCTCGCCCCGGAGCCGGCAGTGGTCGAAGACCCCAGAGCGACGATGACGAGCTGGTTGGTCTCGGTCAGGGCCCGCTTCGCCGCGGGCAGGACGGGTGCGAACGGGTGCTGGCTGGCGCCGGCCCGGCAGCGCGCATCATTCGCCGGGGCAAGCGGCTTCGGCGCCGCGAGCACCGGCGCGAAGGCAAGTGCGAAGGCGGCGGCGATCAGGCCGCGACAGGCTGCTCGCGAGGGGCGCCGGCGGCGCGAGCCGTAAGCGTCTTGTACCACGACAGAAACATTCCTAGCCCGGCCAGGATCGTAATCCCTGCGAAGTTTACAAGCAATTGTACCCACAGGACGAAGGAGGTCTCGGCCAGGATGATCTGTCCGGCGATGGCGAGCACGATGCCGGCGCAGAAGACTTCGAGGGAATGGCGGCCGATCACGGCGAGCCCGCCGCCGATCCGGCTGCGCAGCAGCGCCGCGCCCGGCCGCAGATAGCGCAGCACCAGCCAGGCCAGCGCCAGCAGGTGGACGACCCGCACCACCGCGAGATTGGTCTTGTCGATGCCGATCTGCAGTCCGTCGACCCACTCGCCGAGCACCGGGACGCCGGCGAGGAAGTTGCTGGTGGAGAGCTTCACAGCCGCGGCGAAAACCAGCACGCCCGCCGCCAGGAGGTCGAGCACGACGAGCCGCGGCACCGTCGCGCCGACCAGCGCCAGCCGGCCGAGCACGACGCCGAGAACGAAGATCACCTGCCAGGCGAAGGGATTGAAGAACCAGCCGGCCTCGCCCGGATGGTTCGGCAGGTTCAGGCCGAAATGCGTCGCGACTTGCCAGATCGCCAGCGAGAAGATCACGGTCGGCAGCGGGCTCGTGCGCGCCGCGACATAGATCAGCGGGAACAGCGCCAGCAGCACGATGTAGAGCGGCAGGATGTCGAGATAATAGGGCTGGTAGGTCAGCCCGAGCGCGTTGATCACCGCAGCCGGCGTGTCGCTGAAGAAGGGCTGGATGTTGATCGCTTCCATGTAGAGCGAGTTCTGCGTGCGCACGATCGCGGTGGCGATGATGCCGCAGACCAGCACGAACAGCGCCAGATGCGCGATATAGAGCGTCCAGATCCGGGCGCCGACCTTGAGCGAGCCGACGAGCATGCCGCGCTGGTCGATCAGACGGCCATAGGCGAAGGCGGCCGAGACTCCGGCGAGCAGCACGAAAATATCGGCGGCGTCGGAGAAGCCGTAATTATACGGCATCCATCCCGAGACGACGTTGCCCGGCATGTGATTGACGAAAATGATCAGCAGGATCAGGCCGCGAATGGCGTCGATGCGCAGATCGCGCCCGGGCAGAGCTGCTTCGCGCGGCCCCTTTCCGAACAGCATCAGGCGCCAGAAACCGCTCACGTCAACACCGCTCCGTCACAGGCTGAATCGGGAGGCCGTCAGCGCCTCGTTCATCTGACGTTCATCTTAACATTGTGTCACCGCCAAGGCTCCGCCGGCGGCGTTCACAACACTGTGCTCGGGGAGATGAACGCAGGGGCCGCCGGAGCGTTCCGGCGCGCTGTCAGTATGGCGGCTCGGCGTGAACCAGCTTGCCGTCGATCAAGAGGCGCTTGATCGCAGCCTGGCCCGAGGGGGCGACCGCGGCAATGATCTCGATGCGCTTGCGGTCGGTGCGCTCGATCGCGAGCCCCGTGCCCTGCGGCACGAAATAGCTTTCGAGCCCGTAGGCGACGCGGATGGCGCGGGTGCCGAGATTGCAGTCGGGCTCGCCATCGGCGCGGGCGAGGCAGCTTCCGGTCGAGGTGACGCGACCTTCGATCACGCTCTCGCCCGGAACCAGCGCCGGCTTGGCGAGATAGATGCCCTTCGCCTCGGCGAAACCGTCGGCGCCCGGCGCCAGGCGGACATAGACGATCTGGTTGCGCGTCAGCGCCTTCTCGCCGTCGAGCGTCGCCGGGTCGAGCGTGCTGATCTTGTAGTTCAGGATGACATAGTCGCCGCGGAACAGGTCGCGCGGGTCGACCGGCGCGGTCGCCAGCCGGACTTCGGTGCCCGCGCGCAGGATGCGGGCACGCGATTCGACCAGCAGCAGGATCAGGCCGCCGAGGATCAGGATCGCGGCGAGCGCCCGCCAGAGCACCGGCACGCGGCCGACGACCTGGTCTGCGGCAGGAAGGCGGATCACGGCGACGCCTCCGTCGGCTTGGCGAATTTGGCGAGCAGCCGGCGCGCGCCACTGGCGAGCCCGATCAGGATCGCGCCGGCGGCGAGGAAGAACAGCGACTGGTCGAGCAGCGTGCCGATTGTCTGCCAGAGCAGGATCAGGACGGCGACGGCGAACAGGCCGGAGCCGGCGATGGTCAGCCGGCGCACCCCGCCGCCGGCCCCTGCGAGCACGAGCGCGATGGCGATCACCAGGATCAGCGTCGCGATCGCGATCTTGCCGAGGAGCGCGACGACACTGCCGCTCCAGAACACCACCGGCACCATCAGCGAAAGCAGCAGCGCCAGCGAAAGCGGCCAGACGAAGCGCCGCTCGCGCCCGAGCAGCGCAAGCCCCGTCAGCGCCGGGACCGCGAGCGCATAGGCGAAGTAGTTGAGCGAGATCGCCGTGCCCGGCCGCGCCTCATGCGCATCGAGGATGCGCACCAGCTCGACATTGAGCGTGACCAGAAGGCCGATCAGCCCCCAGGGCAGGCAGGCGGTCAAGAGGCCCGGCCCGCCCCGGTCGAGCGCGAAGGCGCCGAGCACGACGAACAGCACGGAGAGCGCCAGACCATAGGCGAGAAGCCCGTAGTCGAAATGCATGAAGATGGTCTGGCCGGGCAGCGTGA
>JAEXUU010000634.1 GCA_023452965.1 Pseudomonadota bacterium
TCGCGACCTTCCGGTCCTTGGCGATGGCGTAGACCATGAAGTTCGGGGCGTTGCCGATATAGGTGTTTGCGCCCATGAAGACGGCGCCGGCCGAAATCGCGGTCAGCGTCAGCGCGCCCGTGGTCATCAGCGCCTTCGCATCGCCGCCCGCCAGCTCGAAGAAGACGAGATAGGTCGGCGCATTGTCGAGGAAGGAGGACAGGATGCCGGTCAGCCAGAAATAGGCGACGTTGTTGGCCGTTCCGTCGGCATTGGTGACCATGGCGACCAGCGAGGAGAAGGCGCCGTCCTTGCCGGCCTGCAGCATCGCCAGCACCGGGATGATGCAGGTGAAGATGCCGGCGAACAGCTTGGCGACCTCCAGGATCGGGCCCCAGCTGAACTCGTTGCCGGCGCGCACCGGCTTCGGCGTCAGCTTCAGCGAGAGCAGGGCGAGGCCGAGCAGGATCGCGTCGCGCACGAGGTTCTGCAGCTCGAGATGGACGCCCTGAATCGTGAAGGTCACGCCCGGCTTCCAGTTCGCCGACATCAGGATGGCGAGGATCACGCCGCCGAGCAGCAGGATGTTGACCTTGCCGTAGAGCTTGATGGCGCGGTCCGGCGTCGGGTCCTTCAGCACCGGCAATCCCTCCTCCTTGCGGAACAGATAGCTGTCGAGCGCGAAGAACAGCGCCAGCAGGATCGCAACGGCGAAGGACGTCTCCGGCAGGAGGTGCGTCGTCGTCCAGAAGAAGCTGACGCCACGCAGGAAGCCGAGGAACAGCGGCGGGGCGCCGAGCGGGGTCAGCGAGCCCCCGATATTCGAGACCAGGAAGATGAAGAACACCACGACATGAACGTTGTGGCGCCGGTTGTCGTTGGCGCGCAGCAGCGGCCTGATCATGATGATCGAGGCGCCGGTCGTGCCGACGAAGCTCGCCATCACCGTGCCGATGGCGAGCAGCGTCGTATTGGTCGCCGGCGTGCCGTGCAGGTTGCCCATCACCAGGATGCCGCCGGCGATGGTGAACAGCGCGAACAGCAGGATGATGAAGGGGACGTATTCGAGCAGCGCGGTGTGCAGCAGCGCGCCGAGCGCAGGTTCGAAACCGCGCAGCAGCATCAGCGGCAGCAGCACCAGCACCGCCCAGAAGGCGGCGAACTTGCCGTAGTTGTGCTCCCAGAAATGCGGGAACAGGATCGGCCCGAGCGCGATCGAGAGCAGCATGCCGGCGAAGGGCAGGGCCCAGGCGACGCCCATGGTCGCGCCGCCGATGTCGCCGGCGGCCAGCGCGCTCTGCGGGAAGAGGGCGAAGGCGAGCGCTGCGCCCGCTGCCGTCAGGATCGATTTCAAGGCTTCCCCCCGCCCGCTTGGGCGCGGGACTGCTACTTCCAACCCTGTGCTGGTTATACGATGGCTATGGGGGTCGCAACCGCCGCCGCCCCGGCGGGCGGACTGCCGGCGTCCCGATTTCGCCTGCTCCAAAAAAGCCGTTATGGCAGCATTCATGCTTGTCGCGCAGATTGACCTTGCGGCGTCCTGCCGCGCGTGATTCGGGGCCAACCATGTGCCGTTTCCTCGCCTATGCCGGCGCTCCGGTGTTCCTGGAGGATCTCGTCGCCTCACCCTGCCATTCGCTGATCCACCAGTCGCGGCACGCCGAGGAGGCCAAGACCGGCACCAATGGCGACGGTTTCGGCGTCGGCTGGTATGGCGAACGGCCCGAGCCCGGCCAGTATCGCGAGATCCGCCCGGCCTGGTCGGACGAGAACCTGCTCTCGATCGCCCGTCTCGTCCGCTCGCATCTGTTCTTCGCGCATGTCCGCGCCGCGACCGGTACGGCGAGCACGCGGGCCAACTGCCACCCTTTCGTCCATGGCCGTCACCTCTTCATGCATAACGGCCAGATCGGCGGCTACGGCCTGATCCGGCGCCGGCTCGAGAGCCTGATTCCCGATCCGCTCTATGGCTCGCGCGTCGGCACCACCGATTCGGAAGTGCTGTTCCTGCTGGCGCTGGCGCGGATGAGCGAGGGCGAGCAGCCGGGCGAAGCCCTTGCCGGCGCGCTCGGCGACGCGCTTGCCCTGATGCAGGAGGCCGGCGTCCGCGAGCCCCTGCGCTGCGCCGCCGCGCTCGCCGATGGCGAGACCATCCATGCCGTCCGCTGGTCCTCCGACGAGAAGCCGCCGACGCTCTATCTCTGCGATCGCGGCGACGCGGTGGTGATCGCCTCCGAGCCGATCGACGCGGCGCGCGAATGCTGGCAGGCGCTGCCGCGCAACACGCTGGTCTCGGCCCGCGTCGGCGCGGTCAGCCTGCATCCCTTCGAGGTCGGTCTGCGCCGCGCGGCCTGAGGCGGGACGCCGGCCTGCCGCCGAAACGCTTGCGCAGGCGCTTGCCTCCGGGGCACATGCCGGCATGCGCAGCTTCGACACAGCCCTGCCGATCGACGCGGTCCTCGACGATCTGTCCGCCGCCCTGCGCGCGGGGCCGAACGCCGTGCTCGTCGCCCCGCCCGGCGCCGGCAAGACGACGCGCGTGCCGCTCGCCCTGCTGGACGAGCCCTGGGCGCAAGATGGCGGCAAGGGCGGCAAGCTGATCGTGCTGGAGCCACGGCGGCTAGCCGCCCGCGGCGCCGCCGCCCGGATGGCGCAGACCCTCGGCGAGCGCGTCGGCGAGACGGTCGGCCTGCGTGTCCGGCTCGGCTCGAAGATCGGCCCGAGGACGCGCATCGAGGTCGTCACCGAAGGCGTCTTCGCGCGGATGATCCTCGACGATCCCGCTTTGGAAGGCGTCGCGGCGGTGCTCTTCGACGAGTTCCACGAGCGCTCGCTCGATGCCGATTTCGGGCTGGCGCTGGCGCTCGATGCGCAGGCAGGGCTGCGCGAGGATCTGCGCATCCTCGTGATGTCGGCGACGCTGGACGGCGCCCGCGTCGCGCGGTTGCTCGGCGAGGCCCCGGTGGTCGAAAGCCAGGGCCGGGCCTATCCCGTCGAGACGCGCTATCTCGGCCGCGATCCGCTGAAGCGCATCGAGGATCAGGTCACCGAGGCGGTGCTGCTGGCGCTGAACGAGCAGCGCGGCTCGCTTCTCGTCTTCCTGCCCGGTCAGGGCGAGATTCGCCGGGTCGAGGAGCGCCTGCGCGAAAAGATCCGCGATTCCGCCGTCGAGATCGCGCCGCTCTATGGTGCGCTCGAACAGGCCGAGCAGGACCGGGCCGTGCTGCCGGCGCCGCCCGGCCGGCGCAAGATCGTGCTGGCGACCGCGATCGCCGAGACCTCGCTGACCATCGAGGGCGTGCGCGTCGTGATCGATTCCGGCCTGGCGCGGGTACCGCTCTACGAGCCCGATATCGGCATCACCCGCTTGGTCACCCAGCGCGCCAGCCGCGCTGCCAGCGACCAGCGCCGCGGCCGCGCCGGCCGCACCGAGCCCGGCATCTGCTACCGGCTCTGGGAGGAGGCCGGCAATGGCGCGCTCGAGGCTTTCGCCCGGCCGCAGATCCTCTCGGCCGATCTCGCCCCCTTGCTGCTTGACTGCGCCGCCTGGGGCGTCGCGGACCCGACGACGCTCGCCTTCCTCGATCCGCCGCCCGCCCCGGCGCTGAAGGAAGCGCGCTTGCTGCTGAACGATCTCGAAGCGCTCGACGAAGGTGGCCGGATCACCGTCTCCGGCAAGGCATTGCAGGCGCTGCCTTTGCCGCCGCGCCTCGCCCATATGGTCACCGGCGCCGCCGGCTTCGGCGAGGCCGGGCAGGCCGCGTTGCTGGCCGCCCTTCTGGTCGAGCGCGGGCTCGGCGGCGAGGCGATCGATCTCGCCGAGCGGCTCGAACGCTTCGGGCGCGAGCGCGGCGGCCGCGCCGCCGATATGCGCCGCCTCGCCGAGGGCTGGGCGCGGCAGGCGGGAGCGAAGGCGCCGAAAGGCGATGAGCGCACCCATTCGCCCGGTTTCCTGCTGGCGCTCGCCTTTCCTGACCGGGTTGCCAAGGCCCGCCAGCCGGGCTCCGGCCAATATCTGCTGGCCAA
>JAEXUU010000700.1 GCA_023452965.1 Pseudomonadota bacterium
TCGCCGCCATTGGCGTCGGGGTGGAAGCGCTTCACCAGCTCCTTGTAGCGCGCCTTGATCGCCGCCCGGTCGGCAGTGTCGTCGAGGCCGAGCGTTTCCAGCGCCTTGTGCGCGACGATGCCGACGCGCGGCTCCTGCTTGGCTGTCTGCTGGCCGGCGCGCGCGCCGAAGATGTTGAACCCGTCCTCGACCTCAGGCCCGGCCGCGCCGCTGGCGACCCGGCCGCGCTGCGCCATCCGCGCCGCCCTGGAATTGACGCCGAGCTTCCAGGTCGGCCGGTGGCCGATCTCTTCCTGCTTGGCATAGGCGGCGAGCGCCTCGTCGTTCATCCCGGCGAAGTAATTGTAGGTCGCGTTGTAGGCCTTCACATGGTCGAGGCAGAACAGGAAGAACTTGCCTTCCTTGCCGCGCCCCATCGGCGCCCGGAATTCGCCGGCCTTGGTGCCGCCGGCATGGTCGCAGCGGCGCGCAGGTGCCTCGACGACCTCCTCCGCTTCGGAGGGGCCGATCCTGATGCGATCGAAAAGGCGCGAGTTGAAGTTCATGCTGGACGGGTTATGGGACCGGAACGTGAAAGCGACAAGTGTGCCGCGGCAGTGAGTCGTGCCGCGCGACAAGGGCATGATCATGACCGCAATGGCTGAACGGATTACGACCAAGCTCGAACAGGCGCTGGCCCCCGCCCGCCTCGCCGTCATCGACGAATCGCACCAGCATCACGGCCATTCCGGCTGGCGCGAGGGCGGCGAAACCCATTTCAGGGTGGATATCGTGTCGCAGGCCTTCGCCGGCAAGAGCCGGCTCGAGCGCCACCGCCTCGTCAACGCCGCCCTCGCCGAGGAACTCGCCGGCGGCGTGCATGCGCTCGCCATCGTCGCCCGCGCGCCAGAAGAGGGCTGAGCTGCGGCTCAGCGCGTCTTCCGCTCCGGCGTCATGAGATAGATCGCGGTCGAAGCGAGCAGCAACGCCGCAAAGACCCAGTGCAGATTGGCGAAGGCGGTCGCCGCGCCGTGGCCGGCGCCGCGCTGGACCGCGATCAGCCAGCCCGAGCCGAACTGCACCGCAGCCGCCCCCGCGATGAAGAGGAAATTGACGAAGGTCATGCCGCGCCCGACCAGATGCTCGGGGAAGAAGATCCGCGCATGCGCCATCAGGATCGCATAGGTGAAGCCGGTGCCGCCGACGATGGCGAAGAGCGTGACGGCGCCCGGCATCGAGCGCTCGCCGAGCAAGGCGAGCAAGGCGAAGCCGACCCCTGTCGCGGCGGTGCCCCAGGCGACCAGCGGCTTGCTCCGGCCGCTGCGCTTCTGCAACGCCCCGTAGACGAAGGCGCCGGCGGTCATGGTGATCGCCATGGCGAGCGCCGCATGGCCGGCAGCGACCGCATCGAGACCATGGACCTGGGTCATGAAGGGGGCGATCCAAAGGCCGCGCCCCGTCGCCAGAATGGCGTAGCCGCAGAGCGTGATCGGCGCCAGCAGCCAGAGCGGACGGATGCTGGCGATGCTCTTCAACCCCTGCAGCAGCCCCTCCTGGCGCCCCGATGAGTCCGTGGCGACCGGCGGATCGCGCACCAGCAGGGTCGCCAGCACGGTCGCCAGCAGGAACATCGTCGCGAAGCCCAGCATGGTCGCGCGCCAGCCATAGCTCTGCGCCGCCAGCGCAAGCGGGGCCGCACCGGCGAGATTGCCGAGCGAGCCGAGGCCGATGAAGACCGAGGACAGCACGCCGAAGCGCGCCGTGTCCTGCGTCCGGGCGAAGAGATAGAGCGCCGACATGAAGATCGGCGAGCAGCCGATACCCACCAGCCCCATGGCGAAGACCGCGACCCAGGCGCTCTGCGCCGTGGCGAACAGGAAGGCGCCGACGGTGCCGATCGCCATCGTCGTGGCGACCGTCCGGCGCGGGCCAAGCCGGTCGAGCGCCCAGCCGACCGGGAACTGCGCGGCGGCGAAGGTGATGAACCAGGCGGCGCCAAGCGTGCCGAACTCGGCCGGGCCGATCTTGAGATCGGCCATCACCGGTCCGGCGATGACGCTCAGGAACGAGCGGTAGAAGATCGAGAGGATATAGGCCGGCAGCAGCGCGAAGAAGATGGTCACCGGGAACTCCCATGCCGGGCCGAGGCGGCCTCGGCCGGCCGCGGAGCTCCCGGATCGATCACTTGATGCGCTCGAGCACGGAGACGTAGTTCGCCACCGCCGCCCCGCCCATGTTGAAGATGCCGCCGAGGCGGGCATCCTTGACCTGCATGCCTTCCGGCGCCTCGCCGGTGAGCTGCATCGCCGAGAGCACATGCATCGAGACGCCGGTCGCGCCGATCGGATGGCCCTTGGCCTTCAGGCCGCCGGAGACGTTGACCGGCAGCTTGCCGTCCTTCTGGGTCCAGCCTTCCTTGATCGCCCGGGCGCCGTCGCCCTCCTTGGTCAGGCCCATCGCCTCGTATTCGATGAGCTCGGCGATGGTGAAGCAGTCATGGGTCTCGACGAAGGAAAGATCGTCGAGCGCGATCCCGGCATTGGCGAGCGCCTTCTGCCAGGCGAGCGCGCCACCCTCGAACTTCAGGATGTCGCGGCGGGCCAGCGGCAGGAAATCCTGGACATGGGCCATGCCCCGGAAGCCGACGGCGCGGCGCATGGTCTTGGCGGTCTCCTCGTCGGCCAGCACCAGCGCGGCGGCGCCGTCCGAGACCAGCGAGCAGTCGGTGCGCTTCAGCGGGCCGGCGACGAAGGGGTTCTTCTCGCTTTCCTCGCGGCAGAAGGCGAAGCCGAGATCCTTGCGCATCTGGGCGTAGGGGTTGTCGACGCCGTTCTTGTGGTTCTTCGCCGCGATCATCGCGAGCGCGTCGGACGGGGCGCCATGGCGCTGGAAATCGGCTCCGGCGAGCTTGCCGACGACGCCGGCGAAACCGCCCTGCGTGTCGCCTTCCTGGGCGAGATAGGACGCCTTGAGCAGGTTCTTGCCGATTTCCGGCCCGGGCGTCGTCGTCATCTGCTCGACGCCGACGACGAGCACGACCTTGGCGGCGCCGGCCTTGATGGCGCGCACGCCCTGATGCACCGCGGCCGAGCCGGTGGCGCAGGCGTTCTCGACCCGCGTCGCCGGCTTGAAGCGCAGCGCCGGGTCGGCCTGGAGCACGAGGGAGGCGGTGAAGTCCTGGGCCGAGAAGCCAGCATTGAAATGGCCGAGCACGATCTCGTCGACCTGGTCTGCGGTGATGCCGGCATCGACCAGCGCATCCGTCGCGACCCTGACGATCAGGCTCTCGATGGTCTCGGCATCCTGCTTGCCGAACGGAGTATGGGCCCAACCGACGATTGCAGCGCTCATGGCGTCATCTCCCGAATGATGTGCAGATACACATTATCTGCCTTTGCCCTCGTCCCGCGACAAGCGGCACCGGTGCATTTCTGTCGTGCGTGGAAAGGCCAACGCCCCGCCCCTGTCAAGCGCGCCACGCAGCCTCCCTATCCGACCGAGAGCGCCAGCAGCACGCCGACACCGACGACGATCATCGTCATGCCCAGCATCTCGCGCCGCGAAGTGCCTTCGGAGAAGATCCGGCGCGAGGCGATCTGGGCGAGCGGCACCTCGACTAGGCCGAGCGTGCGGACATTGGCGGCGCTGGTCAGCGAGAAGCCGATGAACCAGAACTGCGAGGCGGCGGCGCCGAGGAAACCGGCGGCGAGCGAGGGCTTCCAGTTCTCGATCGAGCGCCGCAGCGCCGTGCGGTCTGCGGCGGCCATGTAGGCGGCGAGGATCAGCGAGGAGAACACCAGCCCCCAGGTCAGGGTGGTGGTGGCGCGCAGCACGAAATTTCCGTCCGGCAAGGCGAGAATGCCGCCGCGGAAGCCGATCGCCGACAGTGCGAAGGAGGCACCCGCCGCGATCCCGAGCACCGCCGGGCGCAGGCCCGCGGCGCTGAGCTTCTCGCCCGGCTTCCACGACATCACCACGACCCCGGCGGTGGCGAGGACGATGGCCGCGAACTTCGGAAGGCTCAGCGCATCGCCGAGCAGCAGCGCCCCGAACAGCGCGACCTGCACCGGCTCGGTCTTGGTGTAGGCGGTCGTCACCGAGAAGGAGCGCTCGCGCATCGCTGCCAGCATCAGCCCGGTCGCCAGGATTTGGGTCACCGAGCCCCAGAGCGTGAAGCCAAGATAGCGCAGGTCCGGCGGCGGCGGCAGCCTGCCGCTCGCCAGGCAGACCAGGACGAGGAAGAGCAATGCGAAAGGCAGGCCGAACAGAAAGCGGACCTGCGTCGCGCCGACGACCCCGATCGCGTCGGTCAGCGAGCGCTGTGTCAGGTTGCGCGCGGTCTGCAGCAGGGAGGCGGCAAGCGTCGCCGGTATCCACAAAAGGGCGAAGCTCACGCGAAATTCCCGAACCAAATGCGATCCGCCCGCTTTTGGACCGCTTGACGGTGCTAGGCAAATCGCTCGGCGAAGGGTAGGTATGCAGGATCAGCGAGGCTCATAAAATCGCCCGCCGTCTCGAAATTGCCTCAAGCGTCGCGTTGAAGCCCCTCAACTCCGCGTCAAGACAGGTTCAAGACCTCAGCCGATGAACGCATTTCGCCTCGCCGCCGGCGCAACCCTCGCCAGCTTCCTCGTCGCAGCCGTCCCGGCCCAGGCCGGCACGAGTCTGGTAATCGACGCCTCCAGCGGCGCCGTGCTCTCGAGCGAGAATGCGAGCCAGGCTTGGCACCCGGCCTCGACCACTAAGATGATGACGCTCTATGTCGCGCTCAAGGCCGTGCGTGACGGAAAGATCGGACTTGAGACCGCGATCCCGGCCTCGAAGCGGGCCGCCAGCCAGCCGCGCGTCAAGGTCTATATCCGCGCCGGCCAGGAGGTGACGCTCGACAACGCCATTCGCATCATGATGGTGAAGTCGGCCAACGACATCGCCTATGTCATCGCCGAGGGCGTCGGCGGCGACGTCGAGAACTTCGTCGGGATGATGAATGCCGAAGCCCGGCGCCTCGGCATGCGCGACACCAACTTCGTCAATCCCAATGGCTGGCACCATCCCGACCAGCAGAGCAGCGCGCGTGACCTCGCCGTGCTCGCCATGGCCCTGATGAGCGAGTTCGGCGACTATTCGGAATACTGGAACACCGGCGCCGTGCAGCTCGGCAAGCAGGTGCTGAAGAACACCAACGGCCTCGTCGGCCGCTATTACGGCATCAACGGCTTCAAGACCGGCTTCGTCTGCGCCTCCGGCTTCAATGTGGTCGCGACCGCAACGCGTGGCGGGCGCACCCTGATCGCCGTGGTGATGGGTGCCCATTCCGGCTCCGAGCGCACCATCAAGGCGGCCCAGCTCCTTGATGACGGCTTCGGCAAATGGGGCGGCTTCGGCAGCACCGTCGCGAGCCTGCCCTCCGGCACCGGCGGGCGTGCTTACAGCGTCTGCGACGCGGTCCGCCGCGGCGGCGGTGCGCTCGGCGACGATGTCGAGTCCAGCGGCCCGATCACCGTCTCCTCCGGCCATGGCGTCGGCGGCAACAGCGACGGAACCTCCGACCGCTTTGCCGTTGGCGCGCCGCAGGCCGGCGTCGGCGGCTCGGTCCTGACCCGCTCGCCGTCTGGGCGCATCACGCTGGGCCCGCGCGCGCCGCTCGCCACCGTCAACGTCGCCTTCGGCCGCACGCCCGGCTCCGCCTCCGCCCCGCTCGCGGCCAATGCCGTCGCCAAGCCCGACACGCAGATCGCGCGTGAGATCCAGCCGGGGGCGCCGGTCGCCGCTGGTCTGGTCGGTGCTGGCGCGGGGCGCACGGCCTCTGCCAACGGCGCGATTCCGGCACGCTCCTCCGCCTTCGCCGCCACGGCGCCGGGCGACGAGGTCCAGCCGCCCTCCGACGCCTTCCGCTCCGGCCCGCTGCGCCTGCAGGGGGCTGTCCAGGCGGGCGCCGCGACCCCGGCAAGCCTGCGTCCTGGCGCCGCCGCCGGCATCAAGCCGGCCGGACGCAACAGCGCTGCCAAGGCCTCTCCCGCGAAGCCTGTGCTGACCAAGCCGGCCAAGGCTAAGCCGGCCCCGGCCCCGGCCAAGGCCAAGCCGACGACCGCGCTGGTCAAGCCGCCAGCCCGTCCTTCCAAGCCGGCGGCCTCCGCCGCCAAGCCTGACGCCTGAAACCTGCCGGAGACGCCGTGCGCACTGACGGCGACGTCTCCCATGGCCAGCGCGGTATCGCGCTGGCGCTCGGTTCCGCCGCTGCCTTCGGCACCAATATCGTCAGCGCCCAGATCGCCGGGATGGCCGGGCTGAGTGGCCCGCTGCTCGTTTTCTACCGCGTCTTCGTGATGCTGGCCCTGGTCGGCGGCGCCATCCTGCTCTGGCGGAGCGGGCTTTCAGTGCCGCGCCGGCGCTGGCCGGCCCTCATCCTGTTCGGAATCTCGACCGCGCTGGTCGGCAGCGCCTATCTCTCCTCGGTCGCCTTCCTGCCGGTCACCGTCGCCGCCGTGGTGTTCTACACCTTCCCCGTGCTGGTCGTGCTGGCCGAGCCCTTGCTCACCCGGACCCGGCCGAGCCTGGAGCGCATCGTCGTCGTGCTCATCGCCTTCCTCGGCGTCGCCATGGTCGTCGGGCCCGACTGGCACGGGCTCGATCCGCGCGGCCTCGCCCTCGCGCTGCTAGCCAGCGTCGCGGCCGCGGTGCAGTTCTTCGCCGCGGGCGCACTCGGAGAGACAGGGACGCTGCCCAAGTTGCTATGGTCGCATCTGATGGTGCTGCCGGTGACCTTGCTGATCCTGCTGCTCACCGGCGGCATGCAGCCGCCCTCGGCGCTTGCCCTGGCGCCGCTCGCCGTCCTCGTCACGATCGGCGGCTATCTCGTCGGCTTCCTCTGGCAGGTGCTGGCGCTCGCCCGCGTCTCGCCCGGCCCGGCCGCGCTCGCCTTCTGCGCCGAGCCGGTCTTCGCCGTCATCATCGCGGCCGCGGTCTTGGGTGAGCGCGTCGGAACGCTGCAATATGCCGGCGGAGCCCTTGTCGTCGCCGCGATCATGGCCAATGTAATACTAGAACAAAAGCGGGTGCGAGCCTCGAAGCTGGCACTCGCGCCCCCAGCATGAACCGCCCGCCGGATCGATCGCCCATCATGTCTGCAATGCCGCCCCCGCCGATCCCGCTGACCCTGCTCACCGGCTTCCTCGGCGCCGGCAAGACCACCCTGCTCAACCGGCTGCTCAAGGACGAGGCGCTGGCGGACACCATCGTGTTGGTCAACGAGTTCGGCGAAATCGGCCTCGACCATCTCCTGATCGAGGGCGTCGAGGACAACATGGTCCTGCTCGCCTCGGGCTGCCTGTGCTGCACCATCCGCGACGACCTGATCGTGACGCTGGAGGACCTGCTGCGCCGGCGCGACAACGCGCGGATCGCGCCCTTCAGGCGCGTCGTGATCGAGACCACCGGTCTCGCCGACCCGGCTCCGATCCTCAACGTCCTGATCAACCACCGCTACCTCGCCATGCGCTTCAGGCTCGACGGGGTCGTCACCGTGGTCGACGCGGTCAACGGCTCCGCCACGCTCGATGCCCATCCCGAGGCGCTGCGTCAGGTGATCGCCGCCGACCGGATCGTCCTGACCAAGACCGAGATCGCGGAGGGTGCGGAAGCGGTCTCTGCCCTGCGCCGCCGTCTCGGCGACCTCAATCCCGGTGCCGCCATCCTGCCCGCCGACGCGCCGGCGCAGGTACTGGTCGGCGCCGGGCTCTACGATCTCGCCGACCGGCCGGGCGAGCTGCGCCAATGGCTCGCGGCCGAGCCG
>JAEXUU010000705.1 GCA_023452965.1 Pseudomonadota bacterium
ATGATTTCACGCGCTCCGCTGCGCTGCGGTGGGAATGACGGCGTTCGGTTTCTGCTCGGCGAGCGACCACTCCGGTTCGGGACGGGAATGCGATGACCGAGGAGGGGGCCAGCAGCGAGAGCGAGCGCACCGTCGCCTTTCTTCTCTCCCTGCGTGCGCGCGGCGTGCGCGATCTCCCCTTGCTGCGGGCCATGGAGAAGGTGTCGCGCGAGCATTTCGCGCCGTCGCGCTTCGCCGATCTCGCGCGCCAGGACGTTTCCGTCCCCTTGCCTTGCGGCCAGACGATGACGGCGCCGCACACGGTCGCGGCGCTCGTCGGGGCGCTCGAGATCAAGCCGGGCTGCCGGGTGCTCGAGGTCGGCTCCGGCTCCGGCTATGTCGCGGCCCTGCTCGCGGCGATGGGGGCAGAGGTCGTCTCTCTGGAACGCTACCGCACGCTGGCGCTCGCCGCCCATGAGCGGCTGGCCGGTGGCGGCTTCTCGAAATCGGTCGAGCTGCACCATGCCGACGGCTTCCAGCCCGACCGTACGCACGGCCGCTTCGACCGCATCCTCGTCAACGGCGTGATGCAGGCCTTGCCCGAAGCCCTGCTGGCGCGGCTGGGGCAGGGCGGGCGGCTCGTCGCGGCCCTGCGGGTCGAGGGCATCACCCGGCGCGTCGTGGTGACCAGCGGCGAGAACGGCTTCGACCACGCGCTCGGTCCGGCGATTCGCCTGCCGCCGCTGGCGCCCGGCCTGGCGCGGGCACTCTGAGCCGGGTTCAGCCGGCTTCAAAATTTACGCCGACCAGCCACTGCGAAACGCTTTCGTAACCTAACCGCCGTTTTAATGCGGACCATAGAGTTGCGTCGTTCGCGAGTGCTGAGCCATGCGTAAGCAAGTTGAGTTGGCAATGCCGAAGCCTTTGGTCCGCCTGGTGTCGGTGTGCGCCCTCACAGTCGCCCTCGGCGCCTGCTCGGAAGCCACGCGCTTCACCGAGGCGCCGTTCGCCAATCCCTTCAAGACCGCGCAGGCGCCGTCGGGGTACGACCCGGCGACGACCGGCTCGATCGGCCGGAGCGCCCCGCAGTCGGCGCCGTCCCGTCCGTATGAATCGTCGCCCATCGCCTCCGGCGGTGGCGTCCGCAGCCAGCCGCTGCCGCCGCCGACCTCCTCCGTGGCTCTGCGCTCTGCGCCTGTCGCGTCGTCGGCCCCGGCCGTTGTCGGCTCGGCCAGTGGCTGGAGCGCCCAGGGCGGCACCCCGATCGTGATGGCGCATGGCGAGACGCTCGACACGATCTCCGGCCGCTACGGCGTGCCGCGCTCGGCGCTGATGTCGGCGAACGGCCTGTCGAGTGCCGAGGTTACGCCCGGCACGCGCATCGTCGTCCCGGTCTACAACGCCAGCGGCAGCCAGACCGCTTCGCGCCAGTCTCTGCCCAGCGAGAGCCGCAGCGACGCCAATCGTCTGGCGCCGCCGCCTGCGGCGCGCGCCGTCTCCGCTGCTCCTGCTATTCCTGCCGCCCGTCCCGTCGCCGCCGCTCCGAAGGCGGTCAGCGCCGCCGAAGCAAAGGCGCAGGCCGCTGCCGAGGCCAAGGCCAAGGCTGCCGCCGACGCCAAGGCGATGAGCGAATCCCGGGCCCGCTTCGCCGCCGAGGCCAAGGCCAAGGCGGCTGCGAAGCCGGTGGCCGAGGCCAAGCCGGTTGCGCCGACCCCGGCGCCCGTCGCTGCGGCCAAGCCGAAGGCGGCGACCCAGGTTGCGAGCCTGCCGGCCGAGCAGAAGCCGGCCGTGCAGTCCAAGCCGGAGCCGAAGCCGGTCGCCGAGCCGCAGACCACCGCCAGCCTGCCGCCGAAGGCGGAAGAGCCGGCCGCCGGCCCGAGCGCCGATTTCCGCTGGCCGGCTCGTGGCCGGGTCATCGCCGGCTACAATGGCAAGGGCGGCAATGAGGGCATCAACATCGCCGTGCCGGAAGGCACGCCGGTGAAGGCAGCCGAGGGCGGCGTCGTCGCCTATGCCGGCAGCGAGCTCAAGGGCTACGGCAATCTCGTGCTGATCCGCCACCCGAACGGCTACGTCTCGGCCTATGCCCATAATGGCGAGCTCAACGTCAAGCGTGGCGACCAGGTCAAGCGCGGCCAGGTCGTCGCCAAATCCGGCCAGTCCGGCAACGTCAACTCTCCGCAGCTGCACTTCGAGCTGCGCAAGGGTTCGACGCCGGTCGATCCCGTTCCCTACCTGAACAACTGAGCCGAATTCACCATTCGACCGGATTCGCGAGACCCTGCCGGTCGACACGAGACGGGGCGGTCCCAGGAAAGGCCGCCCCGTTTTCTATTTGTTTGAACGCGTCATGGTCGGGCTGGGCCAGACCATCTTGGAAGCCTGAAGCCGCCCGCGCTGAGATTCCCGGGTCTGCGCGGCGTTTATCCTTGGGCCGATCGCAGGTCGGACCCGAGCGCTTCGCCCGAGAAT
Source organism: Pseudomonadota bacterium (assembly GCA_023452965.1). The sequence goes on from JAEXUU010000705.1 coordinate 2,452, forward strand.
GACGCGCTCTCAGCCCTCCAGCTTCTTCTCCAGCCTGCCGGCGAGGTCCTGGATGTACTGCCAGGCGGTGCGGCCCGAGCGCGAGCCGCGCGTCGTCGCCCATTCCAGCGCCTCGCGGCGCAACTGCTCGGGCTCGATCGCCAGGCCGAAATGGTCGACGTAGCCGTCGATCATGGCGAGGTACTCGTCCTGGCTGCACTTGTGGAAGCCGAGCCAGAGCCCGAATCGATCCGACAGCGAGACCTTCTCCTCGACGGCCTCGCCGGGGTTGATCGAGGTCGAGCGCTCGTTCTCGACCATCTCGCGCGCCAGCAGGTGCCTGCGGTTCGAGGTCGCATAGAACACGACATTGGCCGGCCGGCCTTCGACGCCGCCGTCCAGCGCCGCCTTCAGCGACTTGTAGGAGGTGTCCTGCCCGTCGAAGGAAAGATCGTCGCAGAAGACGATGGCCGGGTGCGGGTCAGCCTTGAGCAGCCCCATCAGCACGGGCAGGCTCTCGATGTCCTCGCGATGGATCTCGATCAGCTTGAGGGGCAGGGCTCCGGCGGGCAGGCGCTGGTTGGTGTCGGCGTGCACTGCCTTGACCAGCGAGGACTTGCCCATGCCGCGGGCGCCCCAGAGCAGGACGTTGTTGGCGGGCAGGCCGCGGGCGAAGCGCTCGGTGTTCTCGGCCAGCGTGTCGCGCACCCTGTCGACGCCGCGCAGCAGCGAGAGTGCGACACGGTTGACCTTCGGCACCGGCGAGAGAGCATGGCCCGCCGCCTGCCAGACGAAGGCGTCGGCGGCGGGGAGGTCGGGCGCGCGCTTTGCCGGCGGGGCGAGGCGCTCCAGCGCGGCGGCGATCCGCAGCAGGGTGTCGAGGGTCTGGTCGGAGGCGATGTCGGTCATCGGAAAGGGCTTCCGCTGGGCTGGATTGTACCGAACGGTACGGTACGCTCCATAGACCGCAGCGCAAGGCTGAAATCAAGACCATTGCGCGAAGGGCAGGGACCTCATAGGTGAGGGCGGCGAAGGGGGAAAACCGCCTCCTCGCATTGATTTCAGCTCGCCGCTGACTATAGTCCGCCCGTTTTTGCAACCCCCGCGCCGGCCGGCCGAGCACTCGGCCCGGCGACGTGAAGGAGCCTTCCCGTGATCACCCCCGCTTTCGCCCAGGGCCTTGGAGGCGGCGGCACCAATGACATCCTGATGTCGCTGGTCCCGTTCGTCCTGATCTTCATCATCATGTGGTTCCTGATCATCAGGCCGCAGCAGAAGCGGGTGAAGTCGCATCGGGAGATGATCAAGAACGTGCGCCGCGGCGACACGATCGTCACCTCGGGCGGCATCATCGCCAAGGTCTCGAAGGTGGTCGACGACACCGAGATCGAGGCCGAGATCGCCGACGGCGTGCGCGTGCGCATCCTCAAGGGCATGGTGTCGGACGTGCGCACCAAGGGCGAGCCGGTCAAGAGCTGAAGGCTGTGAGGCGCGGGGCCTGAAGGCGCCCGCGCCCGCCAACAAGGCTGTTCAAACAGATGCTTCGTCTCCAGGCCCGCAAGGTCATTCTCGTTCTGCTCGTGCTGGTCTTCGGCTGCGGGCTCGCCGTGCCGAACCTGTTCTCGCCTGAGACCCGCAAGGCGATCGAGCAGGGTGCTCCGGCCTGGATTCCGCGCTTCCTGCTGCCGATCCATGCGATGACGCTCGGCCTCGATCTGCAGGGCGGCTCGCACGTCCTGCTCGAGATCGACCGTGCCGACCTGATCCGCAGCCAGGTCACGCAATTGCGCGACGACGTCCGCCGCATCCTGCGCGAGGAGCGCGTCGGCCTGCAGGGCGGCATCGGCCTGACCCCGCGCGGCGTGCAATTGCGCGTTCCCGAAGCGGCCGACCGCGCCAAGCTGATGCCGAAGCTGCGCGAGCTCGCCCAGCCGATCGGCACCTTCGGCGCCTTCGGGCCGTCCGGCAACCAGTCGATCGAGGTCACCGAGAATCCCGACGGGCTGATCCAGCTCAACGTCACCGAGGCCGGCGCGAACGAGCGTATCCGCCGCGCCGTCGAGCAGGCGATGGAAGTGCTGCGCCGGCGCGTCGACGCGCTCGGCACCACCGAGCCGAACATCCAGCGCCAGGGCCTCGACCGAATCCTGGTGCAGGTCCCCGGCCTGCAGGATCCGCAGCGCCTGAAGGATATTCTCGGCCAGACCGCCAAGCTGCAGTTCCGCATGGTCGCGG
>JAEXUU010000406.1 GCA_023452965.1 Pseudomonadota bacterium
CTGCCGGACGGTCGGCAGCGCTTCGTCGTGGCGCTCCCCGTCGGCGCGCTGTTGCCGGCGCGGCCGGGCGAGGCGCGCTTCTTCGTCAGGGCCGGCCGTGGCGCGACGCTCGATCCGGGCGGCGACATCGATGGTGCGATCCTCTGGCTCGAGGCGCTGTCGCGAGCGACCGGGACGCCGGCCGGCGCGTTCGCCCATCCCGAGGATGTCGAGACCTATGCGCGCGAGACGGACAGGCTGCTCGCCATCCTCGCCGAGGGCTTAGAGGCCGAACAGCGGCGCAGCGTATCGGAAGCGAATGCCCAGGCGCGGCGCGGCGACAAGGCTTTCACCAAGACGCTCGGCGGCTTCGATCGCCTGCTCGCCGGCCGTTTCAGGCGCCTTCCTGCCGGCGTACATAGCCCGCTCGCCATCGCCGCGACGCGGCTGGTCGAGGCAAAGCGGATCAAGCCGCTGCCGATCCGCGAGCGCGACGGCGAGGACCGGGACGACTTCATCGAGCGTTTCGCCGCGACCCATGGCCTGCGCCTGCGCCCGATCCGTCTCGACACCGGCGCGGAGCCGGAGGGCGACGGCCCCTTCCTTGTCTTCGATGCCCAACGCCGTCCGCTGATCCTGCGACCCCGCCTACGCGGCGGCTTCCTGATCGAGGATCCCGAAGCCGGTACGAAGCCGCGCCTGCTGCAGGCCGCGGATTGGCATAGCTTCGCGCCGGAAGCTTTCGCCTTCTACGCGACCTTGCCGGCCGGCAAGCTGAGCTATCGCGAGATCACCCGTTTCGGCCTGCGCGACAGTGCCTGGGATTTTGCGCTTCTGGCGGCTTGCGGCATCATCGGCGCGCTGCTGGCCCTCTTGACGCCGATCGCCTCCGAGCAGATCGCCAACATCGCCGTCCACACCGCCGACACGGTCTTCCTCGCCGATCTGCTCGCCATCCTCGCGGTGGCGCTCATGGCCGAGACCTCGTTCTTCGTGATCGGGCGGTTGGCCGAGCTGCGGGCGCAGGGCCGTTCCGGACTCGCTTTGCATGCCGCGATGGTCGACCGCCTGCTGCGCCTGCCGCCGGCTGCGCTGCGCGCCTCGACCACGCTGATCCTCGCCACGCAGATGGAGACGGTCGAGAAATTCCGCCGCTCGCTCCTCGCCTTCGCGACCAACGGCATGCTGGCACTGGTCAACGGGCTCGCGGCCGCGGCGCTCGTCGCCTTCGTCTCGCCAGCCGCCGGACTCGTCGCGATCGGGCTGGTGCTCGTCCTGCTCGGGATCACCGCCCTGATCGGCTGGGCCCAGTTCAAGGCGATCTATGAAGGCGAGCGCATGGACGTGATCGTCCTCGCCTTCGTCTACGATCTCGTGCGGCTCGTGCCGATCGTGCGCGCGGCGCGGCTGGAGAAGCGCGCCTTCAGCCAGTGGAGCGAGAACTTCCTCGCCTTCCAGAGCCGGCTGATGCGCTCGGCGACGATCTCCAACCGGCTCGCCGTCATCGAGCCGTTCTGGGACATGATCGTGCTCGCCCTGTGCTTCGCGGCGATCGCCTATGCCGGGGCCGCTTCCCATATCGGCGCCGGCGAGGCGATCGTCTTCGTGATGGCGCTCGGCCGGCTGGTCCGCTCAGGCAAGGAGCTGGCCCATGCCGTAATGGGTTCGGCCAAGCTGATGCCGATGGCCAAGCTAGGCCGTTCGCTGATCGAGCAGGAGATCGAGCCGCTCACCTCCGGCGCTCCGGTGCAAAGCCTGTCGGGCGCGGTCGAGATGAGCGGGGTCAGCTTTTTCTATGGCGCGCGGCGCGTGCTCAGCGACGTCGATCTCGCCATCGCGCCCGGCGAGTTCGTCGGCCTGGTCGGCGCCTCCGGTAGCGGCAAGTCGACCGCGATTTCCCTGCTGACCGGGCTCGAACGGCCGCATGCCGGCCGCGTCCTGCTCGACGGCAGCGATGTTGCCGGTCTCGACCGTCGGCAGCTCACCCGGCATCTCGGCGTCGTCATGCAGAACAGCCGGCTCTTCTCCGGCTCGATCTACGACAATATCCGCGGCGTCAGCGGCATCGATCTCGCCGGCGCCTGGGACTACGCCGCGGAGGTCGGGCTCGCCGACGAGCTGCGCGCCCTGCCGATGGGATTGCACACGATCATAGGTGAGACCGGCGCCGGCCTGTCGACCGGCCAGGTCCAGCGCATCCTGATCGCGCGGGCGCTGGCGCGAAGGCCCTCGATCCTGGTGCTCGACGAAGCGATGAGCGCGCTCGACGGCGCCTCCCAGCAGCACATCCTCGGCGCGCTGGAGCGCCTTGCCGTGACCCGCATCCTGGTGGCGCATCGTCCTTCGACGCTGGCGAAGGCCGACCGGTTGATCCTGTTCGAGCGCGGCAGCGTCGTCGACACCGGCACCCCCGCCGAGATCATGCGCCGCCACGCCATCTTCCACGCCCCGGGGCGCGAAGCCAGATGAACGACCAGAACGTCTTCCGTCCCGAGGCAGAAGCCGCGCTGCGGCGGCCGGAGCAGCTCGCCAGCGGCTTGCGCCTGGTCAATCCCGGCTATCTCGCCGCCGTCGCGACGCTCTGCCTGATCGTCGTCGCCGGCATCGTCGCGGCCGCCTTCATCAAGGTACCGATCACGGTCTCCGGCTCGGGCGTCATCTTGAGCTCCAAGGGCGTGCTCGAATTCACCGTCGCCTCGGCCCATGAGGGCCGCATCACCGACATGCTCGTCGATGTCGGCCAGCGCGTCGTGCCGGGCCAGGAGATCGCGCGGATCGTCCAGCCCAATCTCGACACCGAGCTGAAGCTGGCCGAGAGCGAGCTCGATCTGATCAACCGCGAGGAAGCGCGCGTCCGGGCCTTGCAGGCCCAGACCACCGAGCTGTTCGAGGGCGTCCGCAAGCAGCAGGAGGCCAATGCGCGCGAGACGATCGACCTGCTCGACCAGCGCCGGGTGCTGCTCCAGCAACTGGCGGAAGGGCAGGAGGCGCTGCGCAAGACTGGCAACATCACCTTCGAGCGCTATCTTCATGTGAAGGCCGACCTCGCCGAAGTCCTGGAGCGTACCTCGACCAAGCGCGGCGAGATGCTCGGCCTGAGCCTCTCGGCCCGCGAGCGCGAGGCGCAATACGAGCGCGAGCTGCACGCGCTGGCGACGCGAAAAGCTCAGTCGGAACGCCAGATCGACCGCCTGCGCGACCGCGTCCGCACCGACACCGTGGTCCGCAGCACGCAATACGGCATCGTTTCCGAGCTCAAGGTCTTCCCGGGCGACCTGATCCGCTTCGACACGGCGTTGGTCAGCCTGCTGCCGGTCGACGAGAGCTTCACCGGTCTGAGGCCCGGCGGCACGCGCCTCGTCGCGGCCGTGCTCGTCCCGGCCAAGGACGGCAAGAAGATCCGTACCGGCATGACCGCCCTGATCGACCCGACCTCGGTTCGCCGCGATGTCTTCGGCGCGATCTCGGGCGTCGTCTCTAAGACCTCCGACGTCGCTGCCAGCCCCGAGCAATTGCGCCACATCCTGCGCAATGACGACCTCGTCAAGAAGCTGACCGCCAGCGGCCCGCCCTTCCTGATCACCGTCGAGATGACGCGCGACAAATCCACCAGCACCGGCTTCGCCTGGACGACCTCGGCAGGACCCGACACCCAGATCACGGCCGGGACCCTGCTGGAGGCGCAGGTGCTGACCGAGCGCGTTTCGGTGCTCGGCCTGCTCCTGCCGGCGCTGAAGGAGATGCTGCGTGGGCCGAACCGGAGCCATGCGATCTGAACGCCTCTCACCCGCCGGACCCGGGTGGAGACGACGACCTCGGTGACAAAAGGACAGGGTAGGGCGATGCGCGTTGACCATCGAAGCGAAATTCTCGGCGGCTGCATCGTCGATGTGCCCGGCATCAGGCTCGGTCATCATACGCTGACCACGCGCCCGACGGGCTGCTCGGTCATCCTCTGCGAGGAGGGCGCGGTGGCGGGCGTCGATGTGCGAGGCGCGGCGCCCGGCACGCGCGAGACCGACCTGCTCGACCCCAGCAACTACGTCCAGAAGGTCCAGGCCGTGCTGCTCTCGGGCGGCAGTGCCTATGGGCTGGCGGCCGCGACCGGCGTCGTGCGCTATCTCGAGGAGAAGGGCCACGGCTTCCCGATTGGTGCCGGCGTCGTGCCGATCGTGCCGGCGGCAGTGCTGATGGACCTGGGC
>JAEXUU010000745.1 GCA_023452965.1 Pseudomonadota bacterium
CGCCCCTTGGGCGAAGTGAAGAAGTGACCCCCTCTCATTGGATTGCAGTCTCAGTGGTTTGGGCCGTCGCCCCTGCTTTCTGCAGAAGGCCGGACTTGCGCTTTTCGCGAAGCCGATAGCTGTCTCCGCGGATGGTGATGACGTGGCTGTGGTGAAGCAGCCGATCGAGGATGGCCGTCGCGACGACGGGATCGCCGAAGACCGAGCCCCATTCTCCGACGGCCCGGTTTGAGGTCACGAGCATGGCGCCTCGCTCATAGCGGCGGCTGACGAGCTGGAAGAACAGATGCGCGGCGTCGGGCTCGAACGGCAGGTAGCCAAGTTCATCGACGATCAGCAGCTTGGGCTTGGCGTAGTGGGTCAGCTTCTCCTCGAGCCGCCCTTCGCCATGGGCCTTCGCCAGTTGCGCGACCAGCGTCGTCGCCGGCGTGAACAGGACCGAGTAGCCGGTGACGATGGCTTCGCGCCCGAGTGCGACCGCCAGATGGGTCTTGCCCACGCCCGGCGGGCCCAGGAGCAGCACCGCCTCGCCATTGGCGATGAAGCGCCCCGTCGCGATCTCGCGGATCTGCGCCTTGTCGAGGGAAGGCTGGGCCCCGAAGTCGAAGCCGCTAAGGTCGCGCACGAACGGGAATCGCGCCAGGCCGAAGGACATGTCGATCCGGCGCTGGTCGCGGCGTGCGACCTCGCGCTCGCAAAACAGCGTCAGCGCCTCCCGGATCGTGAGTTCGCGGCGACCGGCCTCGTCGATCAGGCTGTCGAGCTGATCGCGCAGCGCCGTCAGCTTCAACCGGCCGAGCAAGGCAGGCAGGTGATCATGGTCGTTCATCAGAAGCCTCCCCCGACAACCGCCTCATACTCCGCCAGCGGACGCAGCAACGCAGCCGGCGCGGGCGGCGGTCTCGGCGGCGCCAGGTGAACCGGCCGCTCGCGCGTGCCCACGAGCCCGGCCAGATGGGCATCGTCGACGATCCGGCCATGGCGCCCCTTCAACTCGGCATGGACGGCCACCTCGCGCCCGCCATGGTGGATGCGCACGATCTCGTTGCCGACGGTGACCCGGACGCGCTCGCCGATCAGCCGCCACGGCACCGAATAGGCATTGCCGTCGATCGCCACCGCGCAATCGGCGCCGACGCTGCGCATCAGATCGCGATGCGTCGTGAACGGCGGAATGCCCCTCACGGCTCTGAGGGCCCCGGCCTCCTCGCGCAGAAAGCGATCGATCGGTGCCTCGCCGGTCGTGCCATGGACACGCAGATCGGCGATGTCGCGCGTCCAGGCGTCCAGATGCGCCTCCATCGCCGCCCAGCTGGCGAAGCGTCGGCCGGCGATGGCGTTCCTCTTCACATAGCCGACCCCGCGCTCGTCCTTGCCCTTCGTGCGCGCCCGATACGGCGCACAGGCCCGGATGCGAAAACCCCAATGCTTCGCGAAGGCATGCAGCCTGGGATGAAGAACGACCTCCCGGCTCGATGGATCATGGTGCAAGACGAGCGCGCGGGCGTTGTCGAGCAGCACCTCGCGCGCAATCCCGCCGAAGGCCTGGAACGTACTCTCCATCCCGGCAAACCAGCTCTCCTGCTTCTCGTGCCCGAAGGCGCGGACATGCAGGCGGCGCGAATAGCCCAGCGTCGCGACAAAGAAGAAAACCTTGGTCGCGACACCGGCGATCTCGACCCGGCGTTCGCCGAAATCGATCTGCAGTTGCTCGCCGGGCGGCGTCTCGAAGCGAACCGTCGCCCGCGCCTCGGCGACCAACTCCCGGCGCAGCGGCGCCACGGTGCGCTCGACCGTGCGCAGGCTGACATGGATGTCCTTCTCCTGCGCCAGTTCCTGGCGGATCACATCGGCGTTCCCGCGATGGCGCCGAAACCGCTCGGCCAACCAATCCGACAGACCGTCCAGCTTCTTCGAGCGCGACGGCGTCACACAAGGTCGCCAATCGCCGTATCTCAGCCAGCGCTTCACCGTGTTCTTCGAGCAGCCAAGCTCGGCCGCGATCCGCTTCGCGCCCCACCCCAACCCCTTCAGACGCACCATCGCCGACACGTCGTCCGGCGTCTTCATCTCGTCCCTCCGCGGCAGACCCGACCGCGGCGAACTCTGAACCTCTTGCTCTTCCATGCCGACCTCCTCTCCAGAGGGGTCAGTTCCTCATGGCGTCAGGGGGGCAGTTTGTCGTGGCGCCTGACACCCGCGACCGCCCTAGCCCGTCAGCAGCTTCACTGAGGGGGTCGCGATGCACCGCAGTTTGCCTCTTCCGCTCGTCGTAGAATCACAAGCGCTCCCCTACGAGGTGCTCCTGGAGCCCCTGCCTTCGGCCTCCCGGCTCAGCCCGGCCGAACTTGCCCAGGCATATCGAGCCTGGTGGTTCGGACCGCGTCGCGCTGCGTCTTGCTCCCCTTTCAGCCGGGGGGCCAGGCGATGACCAGCGCAGCGCGTTACCGGCGCTCAGCCGCCACCATTCGGCTGACCGGTCGGGGCCCTGCCCCCACGATCACCCCGCTGAGCCTGTTGAGTTCCGCGCTCGATCGCGGTGTCGACGAACAGGTGCTGTCTCAGCTGATCAGCCTGCACGAGCGGAGCTCCGCGGAGGACGCGCGCCGAGCCTTTGAGACAGCCCTTACGGCTGCCAAGGCCGAG
>JAEXUU010000748.1 GCA_023452965.1 Pseudomonadota bacterium
TTCGGCGGCACCAACGCCTCGCTGGTCATGCGGCGTTTCGTCGGCTGATTCCGCGACAGCGCGCTTTCGCCATAATTTTCGCTAGCCTGTCGCCGCTGCCGTGCCAGAATGCCTGGAGCGCGGCCGACAGGTGGAATCCATGCCGGCAAAGCGGATCGTGATGTCGGGAGATCGAGCGTAAGCATCATGAATCAACCGCCCCGCGTTGCGCCGAGGAGCCCGAACGAGGCGTTGAAGCCGGTCGCGCCGCCATCACCGCCGCCGAAGGTGCGCCGCCGCCGGCGTTCGCCTTTTATCGCCATGCTGAGCGGCCTGTTCACCACAGCTCTCGTGCTGGCCGGTGCGGTGGGGGGCGGCATCGCCTATCTCGACAGTCGCAGCAAGGCGCCCGGTCCGCTCGCGACCGATCGCGTCCTGATCATCCCGAAAGAGAACGGGGTGACGGAGATCGCAGATCTCCTGCAGCGTGAGGGCCTGATCGAGCATCCCTGGGCGTTCAAGGTCGCGGCCTATACATCGGGCAAGGCAGCGAGCCTCAAGGCCGGCGAGTACCTGTTCAAGGCACGCGCCAGCCAGAAGGACATCCTCGACATCATCGCCGAGGGCAAGGCTGTCGAGCACTCCGTCACCATCCCCGAGGGCCTGACCAGCGAACAGATCATCGCCCGCCTGAAGGAGAACGATCTGCTCTCCGGCGAGATCATCCAGGTTCCGCGCGAGGGTGCGATTCTGCCGGACACCTACAAGTTCCAACGCGGCTCGACGCGACAGGCCATGGTCGACCGGATGACCCGTGACCAGCGTCGTATCCTCAACGACATCTGGGCCCGCCGTCCGGCCGACCTGCCGATCAAGACTCCCCAAGAGCTAGTGATCCTGGCTTCGATCGTCGAGAAGGAAACCGGGCGCGCCGACGAGCGCACCCGCGTCGCCGGCGTCTTCATCAACCGGCTCAACCGCAAGATGAAGCTGCAATCCGATCCGACGATCGTCTACGGGCTGGTCGGCGGCAAGGGCACGCTCGGACGCGGAATCATGCGGACCGAGATCACCCAGGCGACACCCTACAACACCTATGTGATCGACGGCCTGCCGCCGGGGCCGATCGCCAATCCCGGCCGGGCCGCGCTTGAGGCGGTGGTCAATCACTCGCGCACCAAGGATCTCTATTTCGTTGCGGACGGCAGCGGCGGCCACGCCTTCGCCGAGACGCTGGAGCAGCACAACCGCAACGTCGCGCGCTGGCGCCAGGTCGAGGCCAACAGGCGCGAGGCGGGCAAGCCGGCGCCGGAGGCGAGCATCGACAAGGCCGAGCCGCCCCCGTCGCCCGATTCCCGCACCGAAGCGCCGGGCGGCGCCGGGCAGGGCATGCAGGCCGCGGGGCAGCCCGAGAGCTTCCCGGTACCGGGCAACCGCCGTGCCGGCCAGGCGGCGCAGGGCGGGACTGACGGTACCCGTGCGCGCGCCTTCGACGCCTCGGAAGGAACCGATCGCGATCCGCTGCGCAACCGGACCTTCGACCTGAACAGCCCGAAGGTCGTTCCGGCCCTGCGGCCCTGACCGCGTCTTTCCACATCGCGCGCTTGTCGTCGTGACAAGCGCTGTCTAGGGTCCGGCCGCATTCGCGGGCAGGAATATCGCAATATGGCAATCGAAAGCATGACGGGCTTCGCGCGTGAGGCCGGGACCGTCGCCACCCACGCCTTTGCCTGGGAGGTGCGCAGCGTCAACGGCCGCGGCCTCGATGTCCGTGTCCGCGTCCCGCCGGGCTTCGAGCAGTTCTCGGAGGCGGCGCGCAAGCAGATGTCTGCCGCCTTCTCGCGCGGCACGCTGCACGTCAATCTCGCCATCACCAGCGCGGCGACGCCGGCGCGCCCGCGGATCAACCAGGAGGCGCTGGCCGCCCTGGTCGAAGCTGCGGCCACCGTGTCCTTGCCGACCGGCATGGCTCCGGCCTCGCTCGACGGTCTTCTCGCCATTCGGGGCGTCGTCGAGATCGCCGAGGAGGCGGAGGATGCCGCCGCGGCGCTCGAGAAGCCGGTTCTGGCCGCGCTCGAGCGGCTCGTCGCCTCGCTCAAGCAGGCGCGTCTCGGCGAAGGCCTCGCGCTGGAGACCGTGATCGGGGGGCATCTCGCCACCATTGCCCGGTTGACCGGGGAGGCCGAGAACCACCCCGCGCGCAGCGTCGAGGCGGTGAAGGCGCGTCTGGCCGCGCAGGTCGCCGCGCTGCTCGAGACCAGCAATGCCTTGGATGCCCAGCGCCTGCATCAGGAGGCGGCCCTGCTCGCCGTGCGGGCCGATATCCGCGAGGAGATCGACCGGCTGCATGCGCACGTCACCGGTCTGCGCGAACTGCTCGCCCAGGGAGGGCCTATCGGCCGCAAGCTCGACTTCCTCGCGCAGGAGTTCGGCCGTGAATCCTCGACGCTCTGCGCCAAGGCCGGCGATCCCGGCCTGTCGCGCATCGGCCTCGATCTGCGCACGACGGTCGACCAGCTCCGCGAACAGGTTCAGAACGTGGAATGATGGCGATGGCTGATCTCGTCCGCCCGGCCCGTCGCGGCCTGATGCTGATCCTGTCGTCGCCCTCCGGCGCCGGCAAGTCGACCCTGACGCGTACGCTGTCGCAAAAGGAAACCAATCTCGACCTCTCCGTGTCGGTGACGACGCGCGCCCGCCGGCCGTCGGAGATCGAGGGTGTGCACTACCATTTCATCGAGCGCGATTTGTTCGACGGTTTGCGCCAGCGCGACGAGCTGCTCGAATCCGCGGAAGTCCATGGCAATGGCTATGGCACGCCGCGCAAGCCGGTCGAGGAGGCGCTCAAGGCCGGTCGCGACGTGCTCTTCGACATCGACTACCAGGGCACGCAGCAGATC
>JAEXUU010000757.1 GCA_023452965.1 Pseudomonadota bacterium
TCGCCCGCGCCATGGCGGTCGCCAATGTCGCCGACCGGGCGAGCGCCTATGCGATGCCGGGCCATTGCCTCGACGGCAACGATCTCGCCGGCGTCGCCGCGGTGGCGCGCGAAGCGGTCGAGCGGGCTCGCCATGGCGGCGGCCCCTCGCTGATCGAGTGCAAGACCTATCGCTGGCGCGGCCATTCCAAGAGCGATCGCAATCTCTACCGCAGCAAGGAAGAGATCGAGGAATGGCGCGCCCAGGACCCGATCCGGCGGCTCGAGGACGAGCTCAAGGCGCATGACCGTTTCGACGCTGCTGCGCTGATGAAGCTCGAAGAGGACGCCCAGCGCGAGATCGACGCTGCGGTCGAGTTCGCCCGCACCTGCCCGGACCCCGATCCGAAAGACCTGACCCGTGACGTCTATGCCATCTGAGCTGATCGAAGCGCCCGCGGAGCTGCGCGAGCTTTCCTATGCCGAGGCCGTGCGCGAGGCGTTGGCCCAGGCGATGGAGGCCGACAGCCGAGTCTTCCTGTTCGGCGAGGATGTCGGTGTCTATGGCGGCGCCTTCGGCGTCTCCGGCGATCTCGTCCACCGCTTCGGCAAGGAGCGCGTGATCGACACGCCGATCAGCGAGCTCGGCATCGCCGGCGCCGCGGTCGGCGCCGCGATCACCGGCATGCGGCCGGTGGTCGAGATCCAGTTCTCGGATTTCGTCACGCTCGCCATGGAGCAGCTGGTCAACCAGGCGGCGAAGATCCGCTTCATGTTCGGCGGCAAGGCGAGCGTGCCGATGGTGGTGCGCCTGCCCGGCGGCTCCGGCACCGGTGCCGCCGCCCAGCACAGCCAGAGCCTTGAAGCCTGGTTCGCCCATGTGCCGGGGCTGAAGGTGCTGCAGCCGAGCACGCCGCATGATGCCAAGGGCATGCTGCTGGCGGCGATCGACGATCCGAATCCCGTCATGATCTTCGAGCACAAGCTGCTCTACAAGACCAAGGGCCATGTCCCGGCCGAGCCCTATCGCGTGCCGATCGGCAAGGCGGCGATCCGCCGCGAAGGTACCGACATCACCATCGTCGGCTCCTCGATCATGGCGCTGAAGGCGCAGGCGGCCGCCGCCCGGCTTGCGGATGAAGGCGTCTCGGCGGAGGTGATCGACCTGCGCTCGATCCGGCCTATCGACTTCACCACGATTGCCGAGAGCGTGCGCAAGACCCACCGGCTGCTGGTGGTCTACGAGGGCGTCAAGACCATGGGCATCGGCGCGGAGATTTCCGCCATGATCGCCGAGAGCGAGGTCTTCGACTTCCTCGATGCGCCGATCGTCCGCCTTGGCGGTGTCGATGCGCCGATCCCCTATAATCCGGTGCTGGAGAAGGCGGCGGTGCCGCAGGAGGACGACATTTTCGCCGCCGCGCTCAACCTCCTGCGCCGCGGAGAGGCCTGATGCCGGTCGAGGTCATCCTCCCCAAGGTCGACATGGACATGGAGACCGGCACGATCGAGGCCTGGCACGTCAAGGAGGGCGATCAGGTCCGCCAGGGCGAGACGATCTTCGAGATCGGCACCAACAAGGCGGTGATGGAGGTCGAGGCGCCGGCGAGCGGGGCCATCCGCCGCATCCGGGCCGAGACCGGCATCGCCATTGCGGTCGGCACGCCCGTCGCCTGGATCTATCTCGACGGCGAGACGCAGGATGCGGCCCCGGCGGCAACGCCTGCGGCGATGCCCGCTCCGCAGCCCGCCGCGGCGGCCGCAGTCGTTGCGAACCACGCCAGCAATGGCGTCGCTGCCGGCGCTGTTCCAGTGGGCTTGCGCGCCACGCCTCTCGCGCGCCGCGTCGCGCGCCAGAACGGCATCGACCTCAGGGCCATCGCTGGCTCCGGTCCACGCGGGCGGATCGGCGAGGCCGATGTCCGCAGCCATATCGCTGCGGTGGCAGCTCCCGCACCGGTCGCAGTCGATGGCGCCGCCGCGACCTGCCGCAGCGCCGAAGTCCCGGCCGACACGCTGAAGCCCTTCTCCGCCATTCGCCGCATCGTCGCGACGCGGCTTTCGGAGAGCATGCGCACGGCGCCGCATTTCTATCTCACCAGCGAGATCGAGATGAGCGCCGCTCAGGCGCTGCTGCGCCGGCTCGCCGCCAGGCATGAGCGGCTCGGCGCGCCGAAGCCGAGCCTGACCGTGCTGATCGCCCGGAGCGCCGCCGGCTTGCTCGGCCATCACCCGCTGCTCAACGCCTCGGCGGAAGGCGAGGCGACGCGCTTTCACGAGCGTATCGATGTCGGCATCGCCATGGAGCGCGAAGGCGATCTCGTCGTGCCGGTGCTCCACGGCGCCGGCACGATGGACATGCCGGCCATGGCGCGCGAGTTCGCGCGGCTGCGCGAGGGGGTGGCGAAGCGCAACCTGACGCCGGCCGAGCTCGGCGGCGGCACCTTCACCATCTCCAATCTCGGCATGTACGGCGTCGACAGCTTCACCGCGATCATCAACCCGCCGCAGGGCGCGATCCTGGCCGTCGGCCGCACGGTCGAGAAGCCGGTCGGCCGGGACGGGCAGATCGTGCTGCGGCCGATGGCGAACTTCACGCTGTCATCGGACCATCGCATCATCGACGGAGTGACGGCGGCGCGCTTCATGGCCGATCTGCGCGAGGCGCTGGAGAACCCTGAAGTGCTCTTGTGAGGGATGCAGGCCACCATGCCGGCGATGCGGCATGGTGGCGGGAAAGACGAACTGATAGCCAGCAGTGACGAAGATCGTCCGTCGCCCTAAGGCGGTAAGGACGACTGACACAACGGAGGAGACATCATGACCCAGACCAGACGCAGCCTCGTCATCGCCGCGCTCGGTGGCCTGCTTGCCGCGAGCCCCGCCTTCGCCCAGGAGCCGGCGGGCAAGCTCGTGCTCTACACCTCGCAGCCGGAGAAGGACGCGGCGCAGACCACGGCCGCCGTCAAGAAGGCCTATCCCAAGGTCGAGGTCGAGATCTTCCGCTCCGGCACCACGGAAGTCATGGGCAAGCTCGCGGCCGAGATCTCGGCCGGCCAGCCGCGCGCCGACGTGCTGCTGATCGCCGATGCGGCGAGCATGGAGATCTTGAAGAAGGATGGCCGCCTGCTCGCCTATGCCGGCGCCAAGATCGACGGGCTGCAGCCCGGCTCCTTCGACGCCGACAAGACCTATTTCGGCTCGAAGCTGATCACCACCGGCATCGCCGTCAACACCGGCGCCAAGACCCGGCCGACCTCGTGGAACGATCTCGGCAATCCCGAGCTGAAGGGCCAGATCTCGATGCCGAGCCCGCTCTATTCGGGCGCTGCCGCGATCATGCTCTCGACAATGACGGCGCGTCCCGACCTCGGCTGGAAGCTGTTCGAGCAGCTCAAGGCCAACGAGGCCGTCGCGGTGCGCGGCAACGGCGCCGTGCTGCGCGCCGTCGCCAGCGGCGAGAAGACCTATGGCGTGCTGGTCGATTTCATGGCCTTCAACGCCAAGGCCCAGGGCTCGCCGGTCGAGTTCATCTTCCCGAAGGAAGGAGCCCCGGCGGTGACCGAGCCGGTCGCGATCCTGAAGACGACCAAGAACGAGGCGGCCTCGAAGGCATTCGTCGACTTCATCCTCTCGGATGAGGGCCAGAAGCTCGCGCTCGCCATGGGCTACATCCCGGCCAAGCCGAGCGTCGGCTCGCCGTCCTGGCTGCCGGCCGGCACCAAGATCAACGTCATGGCCTCTGACATCGCCGCCGTGGTCAAGGCGACCGAGGCGGACAAGGCCCGCTTCGCCACCATGTTCGGCAACTGAGACCGGCTCCATGTCCTTAGCGGATGCTGCCACGACGCGTACGCGCGTCGTGGAGACCGGTCTCCTCTGGGGACTCGTCCTGCTCGTCGCCGTGCTGTCCCTGCTGCCGATCGGGCGGCTGGTCTTCGAAGGGCTGGCGCCGGGCGGCGCGCTCTCGACCTCCTCGCTCGGCAAGGTCCTCGCCAGCCAGGCGACCTGGACGGCGACCGCCAACAGCCTCGTCACGGCGATCGCCGGGACCGTGCTCGCCGTGCTGCTCGGCGGCACGGTGGCGCTGCTGACGACGCTGACCGACATCCGCGCCCGCAACGCCTTCACCTTCTGCTTCGTGCTGCCGCTGATGATCGCGCCGCAGGTCACCGCGCTGGCCTGGCTGCAGCTCTTCGGCCCCTCCAGCACGCTGCTCAAGCTGATCGGCATGGCGCCGCCGCTCGGCAGCAAGAACCCGCTCTATTCGCGCGAAGGCATCATCCTGCTGCGCGGGCTGCAATATGCCCCGCTGGTCTTCCTGACCCTACGCGCCGGCCTGCGCGCCCTGCCGAAGGAACTGATCGAGGCGGGCCTTGCCGCCGGAGCGAGCCCGCTCACCGTGCTGCGCACCGTCGTGCTGCCCCTGATGACGCCGCCGCTGATCGCCGGCATCGCGCTCTGCTTCGTCTCGAGCCTCGGCAATTTCGGCATTCCCGCCTTTCTCGGCATTCCCGGCAATTTCCTGGTGCTGCCGACGCTGATCTACCAGCGCCTCGCCGGGCTCGGCCCGGGCGTGCTCTCGGAGGTCGCGATCCTGTCGCTGCTGATCGGCCTCATCGCCATGGTCGGCATCCTCTTGCAGGACTACATGCTGCGCCGACGCGACTTTCGGATCACCACCACCTCCAGCGCGGCACGGCCCTTCGAGCTCGGGCGCTGGCGCACCCCGGTCGAGATCCTGCTCTGGACCGTCGCCATCCTGATCCTGGCGCTGCCCTTCCTCGGCCTGATCACGACATCGCTGATCCCGGCCTTCGGCGTGCCGCTGAATGCGAAAACCGCGACGCTCGCCAACTATGCCTATGTGCTGCTCGAGCACGCCGCCTCGAAGCGCGCCTTCGTCAACAGCTTCCTGATGTCGGGCGCCGCCGCGATCCTGATCGTCGTGATCTGCGTGCCGCTCGCCTATTTCATCGTCTGGAAGAAGTCACGGCTCTTACGCCTGCTCAACGTCGCCGCCGAGCTGCCCTATGCGATGCCGGGCGTGGTGCTCGCCATCGCCGCGATCCTGCTCTTCCTGAAGCCGCTGCCGGTGCTCGGCGTCTCGCTCTACAACACGATCTGGATCATCGTCTTCGCCTATCTCGCGCGCTTTCTGGTGCTCGGCCTGCGCCCGATCATCAGCGGCTATCTGCAGCTCGACCGGACGCTGGAGGAGGCCGCGCAGATCGCCGGCGCCGGGCTCGTGCGCCGGCTCGTCACCATCATCTTCCCGCTGGTCGCGCCAGCGGCGGTGGCGGGCGCGCTGCTGATCTTCCTCACCGCCTTCAACGAGCTCACCGTTTCCGCGCTGCTCTGGTCGTCGGGCACGGAGACGCTCGGCGTGGTGGTGTTCTCCTTCGAGCAGGGCGGCGACTCGACCTATGCCTCGGCGCTCGCGGCGGTGACGGTCCTGGTCACCATCGGGCTGATGCTCTCGACCCTGCTCTTCGCCAAGAAACTGCCACAGGGAGTACTGCCGTGGCGCGACTGAAGATCGACCGGGCCCGCAAGTATTTCGGGTCCTACACCGCGCTCGACGACGTCTCCATCGATGTCGAGGATGGCGAATTCATCGCCGTGCTCGGCCCGTCCGGCTGCGGCAAGACCACACTGCTGCGCCAGATCGCCGGCTTCGACAAGCTCGATGGCGGTGAGATCACAATCGGCGACCGGCTGCTCTCCTCGCCCGAGCGGCATGTGCCGCCCGAGCATCGCAAGCTCGGCATCGTCTTCCAGTCCTATGCGCTCTGGCCACATATGAGCGTGGCGGAAAACGTCGCCTATGGCCTGACCGTCGCCGGCGTGCGCGACCCCGAGCGCGCAAGGCGCGTCGCCGCGGCGCTCGATCTCGTCGGCCTCACCGGCTTTGCCGAACGGCGCCCGGGCCTGCTTTCGGGCGGCCAGCGCCAGCGCGTCGCTTTGGCGCGCTGCCTCGTCACCGAGCCCTCGCTGGTGCTGCTCGACGAGC
>JAEXUU010000818.1 GCA_023452965.1 Pseudomonadota bacterium
GCTAGCGTCCCTCGCCCGCCGGCTCGGCGACCGCGTCGTCGTCGCCGGGGCAGATGCCGGCCTGCATGTCGTGGTCTGGTTCCGCGACATCGCGGCCGCTGATGAACTCGCCTTCGTCGCGCGGGGGCGCGAGCGCGGCATCGGCGTCTACCCGATCGGCCCGCTCTACATGTCTCCCGAGACCGCCGCCCGGCCGGACATGGCCGGCCTCGTCATCGGCTACGCCAGCGTCGAGCCCCAGGAGATCGAGCGCGGCGTCGCGATCCTGGCCGAGCTGGTCGAGGCGTTCAGCCCCGCGCCTTGAGGTCGGCGCGGACCTCATCGGCGCTCGCCGGCCGGCCTCCCGCCGCCTCGACGCGGGCGCCCAGCTCCGCGATCAGCTCGCGATTGCTGCGCGTCTCGCCGAAATGCGCATCCTCCAGCCCGGCGCGGACATGGACGCCGCGCGCGACCGCGTGCGGGATCAGCTCGCCGAGCTCGACGCCGAGCCCCGCGATCATCACCGGAGCGCCGGGCGCGCATTCGTCGAGCAGGGCAAGATGCGCCTCGAGTCCGAAGAGCTTCGGCGGAAAGCCCCAGGCGAAGGCATCGGAGAACATCAGCCGGTAGATCGGCATCGGCATGCCCGGATAGGCCTTGGCCAGCCCAGCGCCGAGCCGGGTGAAGCCCGGCTCGTAGATCGCGAAGCTCGGATGGACCTTGTGGCGTTGCGCCACCTCCATGCCCTCGCGGATATGCTCGCCCGGATTCTGGTAGATGAAGCCGGCCTCGCCCTCGGGCATGCCGGCATAGGTCATCCAGTTGCAGGAGCCGGGATCGAGCACGCCCCATTCGACGAGGCCGCGCTTCGCAAGCTCCTCAAGATGCGTGTAACGGCCAGAGCCGTGCATGTCGCCAGCGTAGCCAGAGCCCATGATCGGGATGGTGGGGTAGACGATGGCATCGACCTTCGCCCGTATGCCTTCGATCGCCCGGGCGTAGAGCTGCCAGTCGTCACGCTGGCGGCCGGTCTCAACGTCGTAGACATGCAGATGGACGATCGATGCACCGGCCTCGACGACCGCGATGCCGTCGGAGACGATCTCCTCGATCGCGATCGGGATGCCGGGCTGGCGCTCCTTGCCCCAGGGGCCGTTGATCGCGGCCTCGACCCAGATCGGCGTCTTCATGCAGGAGTATCCTTTGGCCAGTTGTCGCGAATCCAGCGCGACAGCCCCTCCTCGTCGACTTCGCCGGCGGCGAGGGCAAGGATGATCGCTGCTGCGTCGGCTTCGCTGGGCGCAAACGCGATCCCGTTCAGCCGAAGGAAGATGATCAGCGTCAGCAACGAGACACGCTTATTGCCATCAACGAACGGATGGTTCCTGGCGATCCCGAACGCATAGGCAGCAGCCAGAACAGCGAGATCCCTCTCACCATAGGCGAACCGGTTGAGCGGACGTGCCAGGGCCGATTCCAGCAACCCCAGGTCGCGAATGCCGTCGGGGCCGCCGAAGAGCGCCAGTTGCTCGGAATGGATATCTGCGACGACGTCGGAAGTGAGCCAGAGCGGCTCGGTCATTTCGCCAGCTCGCGCAACGCATTGGCGTACTGCTTCATCGCCTTGCGTGCGATCGCCATGGTGCGCTCGTGCAGATCGTCATGCGGTGTCAGCTTGAATGCGCCTTCCGGCTGCTCGACCACCGTCAGCTTGTCGCCTTCCGCCAGCTTCAGCCGCGCCAGCAATTCCTTCGGCAGGATGATGCCGACCGAGTTGCCGATCTTGCGGACCTGCAGGACCATGGCCTGCTCGCCGGCGGGCTTTTCGGGCTTGTTCATCGCCTGCTCCGGGGCTCGCGTTGTACAGGACGTATAACAGAAAGAGCGGCGCCCGTCAGCGCCGCTCCCTCATTCAGAGCAGGTTGGCGAGCCGACCCCCGGCCCGCCGATGCCGTCGCTCACTCGCCCTTGTTGACCGAGATCGGCTTCAGGGTGTTGTCCGGCAGGCCGTACTTGGCGATCAGCGCGTCATAGGTGCCGTTCGCCTGCAGGCGCTCCAGCGCGCCCTTGACCGCGTCGCGCAGCTGGCCGCCCTCGGCCGTCTTCGGGAACGGGATGCCGGCCAGCGAACGGGTGAAGGGCGTGCCGAGCACCACATAGGTGTTGGGCTCGAGCTTCTGGTTGTGGCTCATCGTCTCGCTGCCCTGGACGCCGCCCTGCAGGCGCTGCGTCTTCAGCTGGGTACGGGCATCGACCGAGCCTTCGGTGCCGACGACGTTGATCGCCGGCTTGCCCTTGGCGACGCAGTTGGCCTCGCTCCACTCGCCGATCTGGCGGGGCCAGTTGGTCGAGCGGCTGGCGCCGACGGTCTTGCCGCAGAGGTCCTCGGGCGTCTTGATCGAGCCGGCGAGCGCGGTCACCGTGTAGAACTGCGCGCCAGACACGAGATAGTTGACGAAATCGGCGGTCTCGCGACGGGCCGGCAGGTCGCTCATCCCGGCCATCACCATGTCGACGCGCCCGGTCTGCAGCGAGGGCAGCATCTGGGCGAAGGCGGTCTCCTGCCACTCGGCCTTGACGCCGAGCTCCTTGGCGATCGCCTCGCCGAGC
>JAEXUU010000819.1 GCA_023452965.1 Pseudomonadota bacterium
CCCCTCTCCCATCCGGGAGAGGGGTTCCCGCGCCAATCTCGTCTGCCGGAAGTATCGCCGCCGGCCTAACCGCAGCACGGACAGCCCGGACCGAACACCGCGCGGCTGCCCAGTGCCGCGAGCCTGCCGCGCCAGCCCGGGACCTTCTCCCTGATCCGGGCCATCGTCCGCTCGCGGTCGAGGCGGGTCGGGCGGCCACCCTCGACCACGAGCGCGCCGTCGACGATGCTGGTCACCACGTCGCTTGCCCTCGCGTAATAGACCAGCGCGGCATAGTCGCCGTAATAGGGCTGGAGGTGTGGCCGGTCGATGTCGACCATGATCAAATCGGCCTTCTTGCCCGGCTCGAGCGAGCCGATTTCGTTCTGCAAGCCCATGACGCGGGCGGCGCCGATCGTGTGCAGTTCCAGCGCCTGCGCGCAGGAGAGGGCGGTCGGGCTGCCCAGGCGCAGTCGCATGGCGTTGAGGGCGTTGCGCATGCCTTCGAACGGGTCGTTCAGCATCCAGTCGGTGGCGAAGCCGGTCGGAATGCCGCGCGCCATAATGTCTTCGAGCGGCGGATAGCGGCCGCGGCGCGGATAGATCGTCGGGCAGTGGGCATAGGCCGCGCCGCTATCCTGGACGGCGTCGAGATCGCCTATCCCGGCGAAGACGAGATGGGCCAGCACGACATCCGGGCCGAGCATGCCGACATCGCGCAGGAACTCGACGGGGCCGCAGCCATACGCCGCCTTGATCTGCTCGGCCTCGCCCGCGCTCTGGGCTGCATGGATATGCATGCCGATGCCGAGCCGGTTCGCCTCGGCACGGGCCGCCTTCAGCAACTCAGGCGAACAGGTGTCGGTGGCATGGGTGCCGATGCGCGCGGTGATGCGGCCATTGGCGGCACCGTTCCAGCGCTCGGCGAAGGCGACACCGTCGCGCAGGCGTTCGTCGCCGATATCAGGATGATGCGCGTAGTCGCCGCGCCAGAGCTCGTGCAGGCGGACATCGAAGACCTTGTGGGCGATCTGGGCGCGCAGGCCGCAGCCTTCGACCGTCTCGGCGAGGCGGTGCGGCGCGTACCAGATGTCGTTGATGGTTGTGATGCCCGACTGGAGCATATCGGCGCAGCCGGCCTCGGCGAGCAGCGCCCATTCATCCTCGGTGATGTCCTTCTCCATTCGGAAGGCGACTTCGAGCAATGCCGCCTTCGCCGCATGGTCGTCGGTCTGGCTGCGGAGGACCAATGACGCCGCGTGCGAATGGCAGTTGACGAAGCCGGGCAATACGGCCCGTCCGGCGCCGTCGAGCGTGCGGGCCGGCGCCCAATGTCCCTCCGGCTGGCGGGGCCCGGCATGGAGGATGCGGCCGCCTGAGATCGCGACCTCGCCGTCTGGAATAATCGGCATTCCCGGGCTGACCGGATAGAGGAATTCGGCGCGTACCAGGAGGTCGATCTCGATCATGGCGCGGGCTCCTCCATCGGCAAGGGAAGCGCGAGCTTAGCGGCGTTTGAAGCGTTCTGAAGCGCTCATCAATGCAGGGCCGCTACTCACCAAAGGGCACGAGTAATCCCGGACGGAGCGCAGCGGAGATCCGGGATCCATTCCTGAGCCTTTCCGAGAGAGATTCCGGAATGGATCCCGGGTCTCCCTCCGGTCGCCCGGGATGACAACGCGATGGAATGTGGAAGCTCCCATCGCAGCCTTGCGTCCGCAATCTGCCCTCGCTATGAAATGTTACAACGTAACAAAATATGAGATCCGAGATGGATGGCCGCCTTCCCGTCACCGTGTTGTCCGGCTTTCTCGGCGCCGGCAAGACGACGCTGCTCAACCACGTCCTCAACAACCGCGAGGGCCGCAAGGTCGCGGTCATCGTCAACGACATGAGCGAGGTGAACATCGACGCCGATCTCGCGCGGGCCGGCGGCGGCGATCTCTCGCGCACCGACGAGAAGCTGGTCGAGATGAGCAATGGCTGCATCTGCTGCACCTTGCGCGACGATCTCCTCGCCGAAGTCGGTCGGCTCGCCCGCGACGGGCGCTTCGACTATCTCCTGATCGAGGGCACCGGCATCGCCGAGCCGCTGCCGATCGCCGCAACCTTCGAGTTCCGCGACGAGGACGGCTTCTCGCTCTCCGACCTCGCCCGGCTCGACACCATGGTGACGGTGGTCGACGCGGTGAACCTGCTCAAGGATTACGGCTCACGCGACTTCCTGCGCGAGCGCGGCGAGACGGCGGGCGAAGGCGACGAGCGCACGCTGGTCGATCTCCTGGTCGAGCAGATCGAGTTCGCCGATGTCGTCGTGCTCAACAAGGTCGGCGATGCCGGGCCCGAAGCGGTGGCGCAGGCGAAACTGGTGATCCGGGCGCTCAACCCGGATGCACGTTTGATCGAGGCCGATTTTGGCCGCGTGGCCCTCGATCAGATCCTCGATACCGGCCTGTTCGACCATGAGAAGGCGCAGGAACACCCGCTCTGGCACAAGGAGCTCTACGGCTTCAAAGACCATGTGCCGGAGACCGAGGAATACGGCATCTCCTCCTTCGTCTACCGGGCGCGCCGGCCGTTCCACCCGGAAAAATTCAACGCGTTCCTGGCGCAGAGCTGGCCGGGGCTGATCCGCGCCAAGGGCCATTTCTGGCTGGCGACGCGGCCGGAATGGGTCGGCGAGATGTCGCTCGCCGGGGCGATCTGCCGGACCGAGGCGATGGGCTTCTGGTGGGCCGCCGTGCCGCGCCCGCGCTGGCCCGACCATCCCGAATGGAAGGCGATTTTGAACCGGCACTGGCATTCAGTCTGGGGCGACCGCCGGCAGGAGCTGGTCTTCATCGGCACGGGGCTGGACGAGCAGGCGATACGCGCCGCGCTCGATGCCTGCCTTGTCGGCGAGACGCCGACGATCGCCTTCAGGCCCGAGCGCTATCGCGACCTGCCCGACCCGTTCCCGGCCTGGCGCCGGGCCGAAGCCGCCTGAGATCCCGTCAACTCAGCCCTCATCCTGAGGAGCCGCGCAGCGGCGTCTCGAAGGATGTTCCAGCTGGTTCCGGAGCCTCCTGGAGCATCCTTCGAGACGCGCCTCTGGCGCTCCTCAGGATGGGGGCAGGGGAGGCCCGCGTCGTTTTCTCGTCGCCCGCTGTGGCGCCTGTCCCGGAGGTTTAGAATGTACCCTCATTTGCTGTCTTCCCTTGCGCTGTCGGTCGGCCTCGCGAGCCTGCCGGCCCTCGCCCATGACCATGCCGTGCTGCGCGGCCGGCTGGTCTTCGCCGACCATGAGAAGCCGGTCGTGCGCGTGCTCGATCTCGACACCGGCGAGGTCACGCACAGCTTCGACGTGCCCAAGGCCAATCCCGGCTTCGCCACGGCGCAGGGCGGCCGCTTCGTCGTGATCAAGACCGGCGACGATGCCGGCACGATCCGCTTCCTCGATACCGGCCTGACGATCGAGTCGCATGGCGACCACAACGATATCGAGAAGGGGCCGGTGAAGCTCACCGACCTCGTGCTGACGGGTCAGAAGCCGGCCCATGTCATCTCGGGCCATGGCCAGCTCGCGCTGTTCTATGACGGCATTCGCCCCTGGGACGGGCCGAGCACGGCGAAGGCGGTGCTGGTTGCGATCGACGATCTTGCCAAGGACAAGCCGGCGCTGACGGAATGGCCGAGCCCGGGGCCGCAGCACGGCATCGTCGTGCCGCTGAGTGCCGGGCGCTGGCTGACCTCGGTGCCCAACCCCGCCTATGTCAGGGGTGACGACCGCAAGGCGTCGTCGCGGCCGGATGGTTTCGAAATCCAGCAGCAGGACAAAAGCGGCTGGCGCAGGCTTGCTTCCTTCAACGATCCGGCGAAGGCAGACGCCTCCTGCAAGCTCTATCACGGCCATGCTGCGGCCGGCGGGCGCCATGTCTTCGGCTGCGCCGAGGGCGAGGGCGGTGGCATGCTGATCCTGTCGCAGAGCAAGAGCGGCTTCAGCGCGCGCAAGCTGGCCTATCCCGACGAGCGCCGGATCAGCGCGATCAAGGCGCGGGCGGGCGCCAAGTTCATGGTCGCCAATTACGGCAAGGCGGCGCCCTATGATGCGCTGCTGCGGGTCGATCCGGCGGCGCAGTCGCTGTCGACGAACGATGTCCTGCCGGTGCCGGGCGGCCAGCCGGCCTGCCAGTTCGAGCTTTCCGGTAATGGCAAGCGCCTCGCCAATCTGACGCCGGACGGCAAACTGCGCATCTACGAGGTCGCGCCGGCCTGGAAGGAGCTCGCCAGCTTCGAGGCGGTGCCGGCCTTCGACTG
>JAEXUU010000835.1 GCA_023452965.1 Pseudomonadota bacterium
GGTCAGTGCAACTCCTCGCACTGCCGCGGTTGTGAGCGACCCATGACGGCTGCGCAAGACCCCACCTGCCTAACCAGCGAGCCGAAATTTACGCCTCTTCACGAGAGCGATCGGATCACTTCGGGAACCACTTCGGCAGAAATCTCGCCAAGACTAGGAAAACACAAGACTATTCGCGAGCCGCCTCCTCAGGAAGGACTCCATCTCGTCGAGGAATTTCGTCGCGGCCTCCAATGATCGATCGACATCACCGCGCCCGATCGCCTCGATCGCATCAGCATGCGCATGCCCTATGGGAATGTTCGTCGCCTCGAGATGCATGAAGTACACGCGCCGGGAATTGGCCTGAATGGGAGCGAGCGCCGCAGTCAGGAACTTGTTGCGCGCCACCCGCAACGACAAATCCTTGAAGCTTCGGGCGACGTTCATCAAGCCGACCTTGTCCCCGGCGTCGACGACAGCCCGCATGCGCTGCGCCATCTCCATGAAGCGCGCCCTGTCCTCGCTCGAGGCGAGCCTGGCGGCCCGCACCGCAACCTGACACTCCAGGGGGCGACGAACCTCCATCAGCAGAAACTGGTCCCGGAAGTCGACATCGGTGACGAAGACGCCGGAGCGCGGCAGGATATCGACGAGATTGTTCTCGCGCAGCCTCTGCAGGGCCTCGCGAATCGGCGTGCGCCCCAGGGCCAGGGCCTGTGCCAGCGTCTGCTCCGACAACCGCGTTCCTGGCCTGAGCTCGCCGAGGATGATCATTTCCTCGAGACGCCTGTAGGCTTCCACGGCCAAGGTCGAGGACGCCTCCCCCGCAAAACCCATTCATCTCTCCTCAAACCGCCTAGGGCGCTCGGCCAAAACTGACATATCAGATTAGGCTGCAACCTCACGGATCGGCAAGACAGCCGCGCTCGCGTTTCCGTGAAAATTCATGATTGACAACGCCTCTCACCTTTGTGACGCTGCCTTTACTGACATGTCAAACAAGACCTGACGCAGCGGTGCAGCTGCGGTTATCGGGCGCCGGGCATGCAGCTTCGTTTTCCGGCCGACGCCACCCTACGCCGTCCGCGGACGCCCGCGCGACGGCCGGCGATGCGCGGGATTTGTCGAGCGCCGCGCTGAGCGGGAGGGAGTGGGACCGGCGATGACAGTGCCTCGGATCGACAGGATCGTGATCAACGGCAAGATCGCGACGATGGAGCGACCGGACCATTTCGTTGAAGCTCTCGCGATCAGCGGCTCGAAGGTCGTCGCACATGGGAGCAACCAGGAGATCAAGGAACTCGCGCCCTTCGCCGAGCGGATCGACTGCGGTGGCCGGACTGTGCTGCCGGGCTTCATCGACAGCCACTGCCATCCCGACATGCACGGCGCCCGGCTCGGCCGCTGGTCGGACCTTTCCACCGGGTTCGGCAGCAAGGAGGACGTGCTCGCCCATGTCCGCGCCACGCTCGAGGGCAAGCCGGCCGATCACTGGTTCGTCGGCTTTCGCTACGACGATACCCGGCTGGGCGGCTATCCGACCCGTGACGAGCTCGACCAGGCAGCCGGCGGGCGACCGGCCTTTCTCTATCGGCGCGACGCGCATCTCGGCTTCGCCAACAGCGCGGCCCTGGCCGCCGCCGGCTTCACGCGCGAGAGCGGCGATCCGCCCTTCGGCCGCCTCGACCGTGACCCGCAGACGGGCGAACTGACCGGGCTGCTGCGCGAGACCGCAGCCCATGAGATCGTCAATCTCTGCCAGCGCGGCTTCACGCCGGACGACTTCGCCGGCGGCCTGGTGCGGGTCTTCGACGATTTCGCGTCCTACGGCATCACCTCCGTGCACAACAGCCTGTGCTCGACGCAAGGCATCGTCGCCTATCAGAAGATGCGCGAGAACAACGAGCTGCGCATGCGCGTCGGCCTCCTGGCCAGCGGCCGCGAGGACGAGCTGATCGACGCGATCATCCGCTCGGGCTGGCGCACCGGCTTCGGCGACGAATGGATCCGGCTGACCGGTGTGGAATGGTGCCCCGACTGCTCGACCAGCGGCCGGACCGCCGCCTATTACGAGCCCTATATCGGCGAGAAGGTCCTCGGCGAGCCCGAAGATAATCGGGGGATGCTGCTCTACGAGCTCGAGGACTTCAAGCAGCGGGTCCTGCGCGCGCACAAGGCGGGCCTGCTCGTCGGTGCGGACGGTGTCGGCGACCGCGGCATCGACTTCGTGCTCGATGCGTTCGAGCACGCGCTCCAGCATCACCCGGTCCACGACCACCGGCTGCGCGTCGAGCATTGCTGCAACGTCACCCCGGCCATCCTCGAGCGCCTCAAGAAGCTGCAGGTCATCTGCTCCTCCGCTACCGGCTTCGCCTACGATCTCGGCGACGCGTATCGGCGCAATCGCGGCGCGGCGGCGATGCGGTACATGTGGCCGCACCGGAGCATGATCGATGCAGGCGTGAAGGCGCCGGGCCATTCCGATTGCCCCGTCTGCCACCCCAATCCGTTCCGCGGCATCTACTCGATGGTGAACCGCAAGACCGACAGCGGCGCCGATCTCGACCGCCGCGAGGCGGTAAGCGTCTACGAGGCCGTCGAAGCCTACACGACGCTTGGCGCCTATTGCGGCAAGGAAGAACACATCAAGGGTGATCTCGGAGTCGGCAAGCTTGCGGACTTTTCCATCCTTCACGAGGATGTCTTCAGCGTGGATCCGGAGACCCTCGCCGATGTCCGTGTCGATGAAACCTATCTCGGGGGAGATCGAATATTCTCGCGTCAGACGTGACGCGAGAAGGAGAGCACAGCCTCATCTGCATGCGCGCATAACCACAAGGGGAGATACCATGAAATTCGTCGCTCACGCCCTCGCAGCCGTGGCACTGGCCGCGACCGCCGGCCATGTCGCACCGGCCGCCGCGCAACAGACCCTGACGATCTCGTCCTGGGGCGGCGCCTACCAGAAGGCGCAGAGGGAGGCCTGGTTCAACATCGTCGAGAAGGAACTCG
>JAEXUU010000840.1 GCA_023452965.1 Pseudomonadota bacterium
CCCGTCGGGCAGGCGGGTGAAGGCCACATGGCGCGTCTCGGCGGAATCGAAGCGCTGCGGCTGCAGCAGCTCGCGCCGGCCGATCGCGACGGTTTCGCCGCGTGCCAGAGCGAGATCGAGCCGCTCGAGGCTGACCACCGGCCGCGCCGTCTCGATCAGGTAGCTGGTGTTGTGCCACCAGAAGCCGAGCACGGCGAGGCAGGCGGCGAGCAGGACGAGGCCGGTCACCGCGCCGCCGGTGGAGCCGAGGCGGATGCGCGGCAGGCGGAAAGGGCGGAGTTGGAGCCAGCGGCCGAAGAGCTGGCGCAGTGCGGTCGTCTCGCTCACTTCTTGTCTCCGAGCGCGGCGACCTTGCCGAGCAGCCCGGCCATCAGCCGGCCGCAGGCGCGTCCGCCGGTTTCCCGCGTATGCGAGACCAGGCAGGTGAAGGCGACGCGCTTCCTGCCGGCGACATCGTTCATCCAGCCGGCGAACCAGGCCGAGTTCATGCCGTCGGTGGTGTCGGCGGTGCCGGTCTTGCCGAAGATGCGCCGCCGGATATCCGGCGGCAGGCTCGCCATCACGCCGGCCGCCGTGCCGCCCGGCGAGTTGACCACGCCGAACAGGCCGCGCTGGGCACCGTCGAGGAAGGGTTCGGCCTGGCGCGGGTCCATGCCGGGGATGACCGGCTCGCCCTCGTTCGGCTGCGGCGTCTCGGCGACGTCGCCGACCGGCTTGAGCACGCGCGGGCGGATCACCTTGCGGGCGCCGAGCGAGCCGTAGATCGAGGCCATGGCGATCGGCGTCGCGCGCACGCCCTGGCCGTAGGAGTTCGTCACGAGGTCGATGCGCCTGGCGTTGCGCTTGTCCTCGACGGCGAGGTCGAGCGCCTCGCCCGTCAGGCGCTGCGCGCCCGGCACGATGCCGCGGGTCAGGTCGACACCGGGCTGGGCGAGCTGACCGGGCTGGGTGATGGGGTAGAGGTGCTCGGTCATGCGGGCGAGGACCGTGCCGGTGCGGGCCGGGACCGTGCTGGGCCTGCCGCCGACCTTACTGCCGTCCATGGTCAGCGCCACGCCGGCGAACCACAGGTTCGACGACTTGATCAGGGCCTCGCAGAAGCCGATCTGCGCGCCGCGTCCGCCGTCGGGGCAACCGGTCTGCGACGGCGCCAGGATTCCGACATTGAAGCCCGCGCCGCCATAGTTGGCGATCTGCACGCCGTCGACGTTGAGCGTTCCGCCGCCGGGGATGCCGAAGATCTGCGCCTGCTGCGCCGGCGGGGTCCGGCCCATGATGATGTCGGCGAGGCGCGGTTGCTCCTTCAGGGCGAGGATGCCGGCAAGACCGGTGACCAGCTTGAAGGTCGAGCCCGGCATGGTGTGGACGTCGCCGGCGCGCCAGCCATGGCCGGCGAGCGGTGAATCGCTGTCGCGGCCGGTCGAGAGCGCCTGGATGTCCCAGCTGTGCATGCCGGGCACGAAATCCGGCCAGCTCGCCATGCCGAGCACGGCGCCGGGCTCGTCGCCGGCATCCATCAGCAGCACGACAGCGCGGCCGTCGCCCTGGTCCGGCGGCTCCTGCTCGGGCGCGAGGTTGACCGGCAGCGGGCCGGGCTTGCGCGGGCGCTTGCCGCGGGCGATGCGCTCGCCCATCTGCGTGTAGACCGCTTCCTGCACCAGCTTCTGCAGGCGCGGCTCGATGGTCAGGACGAGGTTCTCGCGGGTCCGGGCCCGGCCCAGCGCGGCCGAAAGCGAGCCGACATCGCCGGCGCCATAGCCGATCATCGCGGTCAGGCCGAGCTCGTCGACGATCGGCAGCGGCACGCCATTGGCGTCGAGCGCCGGCGTGCCGTCGGCGAAGGCGAGCGCCCGGCCGGCGCCGCTGCGGCGCTGGGTGACCGCGCCGCGCCAGCCGAGCTCGCAGACCAGCTGGGCCTTGGCGCGCTCGCAATCGGCCTCGATATGTGAGGAGCGCCAGAGCTTGACCTTGCCGTCCTCGGCCTGCACCCCGGTGCCGCCGAGGATCTCGCGGGCGCGCGGCGGCACGGCGCGTACCGGCGAACCTTCGACCGTGATCTCGGTCTCGCGCCGGCGCTGGCCGGTGATGGTGAAGCGCCAGCCATGCGGCAGGCCCTGCGCCGCCTCCTCGACGCAGGTCGCGAATTCGTCGCTGTCGGAGCAGATGCGCTCGGCGGCGATGCTCATCCCGGCGAGGCGCACGGTCTGCTGGTCGCGCTTGGGGTCGAGATTGGCCCGCTCATTGCCGACGACGATGCGACTCGGCTCCAGGATCATGGCGCCGGTGATGCGGCGGCTGCCCGCCGGCAGGCGGGAGGAGAGCGCGAGCCGGTCGTCGCGCTCGCGCAGGGGGCCGAACAGCGCCCAGGCCGAGAGCTGGTTGGCGCGGCGGGTGGCGAAGGCGGAGAAGTCGCGCGGCGGCGGCACCGCATTAGGCATCACGTTGAGCGGCGCGGCGAGATCGGTGGTCTGGGCGACGCGGGCCGTCCAGCTCGAGGGCCGGCAGCCGGCCGGCACCACCGGCAGGCTCAGCGGCGTGCCGTCGGCGCAGCGTCGGTCGGGCGCGCGGTCGTCGCGGGCGGCGGCGATCAGGAAGGAGTTGTTCCAGGCCAGCATCTCGGAGCGGATCTGCTGGCCGGCCGGCAGGTTGCAGAGCCGGTCGAGCAGGGTGCGCGAGAATTCCTTGGTGCCCTGCGGCGTCGGCAGGGTGAGCGACGGATCGTACAGCGCTTCGCAGGGCTGCGAGCGGATGGTCGGTCCGGCCGGGTCGAGCCAGATCAGCCCGGTCGAGACGGCCTGCGCGAACAGGTCCTCGTTCGAGCGGCTGGTTTCGGTGAAGTCGGGCTGCTTGATCCAGGCCCGGCTGGCGGCGAGCTCGCCGATCAGCCCGCCGGAAAGCCAGAGGAAGCCCGCGATGGTGACGAGCCCGACGGCGAGTGCGACCAGGCTGCGCTTGAGGCCGCGGAAGAGCGGATGGCTCATGGCGTCGCCCCCCGAAGCTCCACCACAAGCGGCCCGAGTACGAAGGGGCCGTTGGCGGGGATGGTGCAGGTGCCGGCCGGCTGCGCCTTGCGGTCGCCGAGGATCCAGATGTCGCCGGCCGATTGTACCGCAACGCCCCCCGGCACGGCGGCGATGAAGCCGACCGGGTTGTGATCATAGAGATTGTCGAGGCGCTCGACCACGCCGGAGCCGAACTGCACCCGTACGGCCTCGCCGAGCCAGTCGAAGCTGCCATAGCCGCGCGAGGACTGGTCGGGGCCAAAGGCGATCGCGGTCTGCTCGCGCGGCAGCGCGATATAGCCGAGCTCGCCTTCCTCCAGCATCAGCACCGAGCGGCGGCGATTGTCGAAGCCGATGCTCTCGGCCCGGAATTCTCCGCCGGCGCGGCTGTAGCGCAGCTCGCGGCGGTCATAGCGGCGCGCGTCGCGCCCCTGCACCACGATGCTGTCGCGCGGCGCGAGCATCGCCGAGGACATTAGTCGCCCGCCATGGCTGCGCTCGACCCAGTAGCGCGCCATGCGCCGGCCGCCGAAATTCTCGGGGATGGCAAGGCCGAGCACGGCGAGGTGCGGGCCCCTGGGCGGCTGCTGGTGCAGGCGGCAGGACCGGCGGTCGAGGATGACGTCGACCATGCCGAGCGAGACGCGGCCGGTCTGCGGGCGGATGCCGAGGATCTCGAAGCGGGCATCGATGCCGCCCTGCATCGGCGTCGCCAGCGTCTCGACCTGGATCGCCTGTGCCCGTGCCTCCGGCGTTTGGGGCAGGGCGGTGAGCAGCGGCAGGCCGCCGGCCTCGCGCGCCGAGGAATCGACCGGGTAGCGGCCGAGGAAGAAGATCGTCCCGGCCGGCAGGTCGGGATGGACGGCCGGGGTCAGCATCTCGCTGCGCGAGAAGGCGAAGCGCGACTGGCCGGGATAGAGCCCGCCGGCGGTGTTGGCACCGATGATAGGCTGGCCGATGGCGATATCGGCGTTCTGCTTGATGATCACCTCGCCATGCGGGAGCAGCCCGCCCTGCGGCGGCGCGTGCACGCCATGGCCGAAATAGACCGCGACCGGGGCCGCTGCGTGCATGCTCTGCTCGACATGGATGGTGACGCCAATATCGGGGTCGATCACGTCGCGGAAGCGCTGCTCGATCCGGTCGGCGAGGAACCGGCCGAGCTCTTGTGCGCCTGGCAAGGCTTCGGCGGTCAGCACCACGATCGAGGTGAAGGGGATGTCGATCGGCTGCGGCCCGCTGCCGCCGTCGATCAGGGCGATGCCGCGGTTGCGGTCGATCAGGTCCTCCAGCGAGAGCCGCGCATCCTTGGTCGGCTGTCCGGCCTGGGTCAGGGCGAAGACCGGCTTGCGCCAGAGGTTCTCGATGCCCGGCATAGCCTCGCCCGGCTCGCCGGCGACCGCGCGCAGGCAGGTCAGCCTGCGGGGATCATGCATCACCAGGTCCATCAGGTCGGGCAGGGCCATGGCGTCAGCTCACTTGGCGTCGGGAAAGGCAGGGCGGAGAAGGCTGGAAACGGGTGGAAGCGCAGCGCGGGAGCGAGGCCAGCTTGCTCTTGCGATGGTCAGGGCGGTTTTCGCGGCGAGGTCCGTCACGATCGTCCCCGTCTCAGTAGATGCGCGAGACGCGGTCGTGCTCGATCCGCCAGCAGGCTTCCCAGCCTTCATTTGCGGCGAGCACGGTGACCTTGCGGCTGGTTGGCGACAGCACCTCGGAGACGATCTCGCAGGTGCCGAACCCGTCCAGCCCCTCGCGATGCGCTTCGACGATCGAATCGCCCTCGAGCAGCACCATCGGGTCCTGCCCGGCGAGCAGCGGCCGCAGGCGCGACAAGGCCTTGCCCTGCGGGTCGAGCCCCGGGATCGTGCGCACGAACTGGAAGCGCCGGCCGAGATTGGCCCGTCCGCCGAGGCTTGGCGCGATCTCGTCATGCTCGGCATGGAGCCGGTCGCCCGAGCCCATGTCGTAGCCGAGATAATGGATGCGCTCGGCGGCGAATTCGGTGCGCAGGCCGGTGGCGCCGAGGTCGCGCATCTGCACCGCCATGGCGGCGATGCCGAGCGGATTCTTGTGCAGCACGGCGCTGCCGGCCATGTCGCCCTCGATGCCGAGGATGGCGGCGCCGGCGATCACCGCCTTTTTCATTGCCGCCGGAGAAAATGGCCGCTCGAACGGCAGGGCGGCGTAACTCGCCTTCGCTTCCTGGGCAATGGCCTCGAAGATCGGGGGCCAGAGCGCGGCGCGGCCGGTCGGCACCATCACCACGGTCGGCCGCTGCTGCGGATTCGGGCCGGCGGCGCGCGCCATGCGCGGCAGCATACCGCCGAGCACGGCGGCGATCTCGTTGAGACGCTCGGACGCTGCGCCGGCCCCTTTTTCGAGAGCCGTGCGCGGCAGCTTCAGGATGAGGCGTCGCGTCCCCGCGCGGTCGGCGGGGTCGAGCGCAAGGCGCAGGCCGGACGGCAGCTCCGCCTCGGCCAGAGCCGGCTCGCCTTGCGCGACGAACAGGCCCGCGGCCTCGCCATCGCCCCGCAATTCGGCGAGGACGAGGTCGAGGCTCTCATCCGGCGCCTCGGGATTCCAGCGATAGGGCGCCCGGGCGGCCTCCGATTTGGCGGTGAGCCGCGCGGCAAGGTTCGCCTTGGCCCGTTTGACGGCATTGCGCAGCCAGGCTTTGGCGGCGAGCGCCGCCGCGTCCTGGCGCTGCACGGCGCGCGCCAGCGAAGCCTCGGCGAAAGCCGGCTGCCAATGCGCCTCTTGGCCCTCCATCGCCTTGTCGATCAGCAAGGCGGCGGCCTCGGCCAGCGCCTCGTCCATCATGTCGCCGCCGACCGGCAGTCCGAAGGTCGCGAGCGTCTGGTT
>JAEXUU010000053.1 GCA_023452965.1 Pseudomonadota bacterium
GCCGGCTTCCGCTTTTTCAGCCCTGGCGCTCAGGTCTCAGAGCTGACCGGAGCGGCCTCGCACTTCAGGCGCTGAGCCTGGCGGGCTCGATGCAATCCTCGCAGATCGCCGCGACATGGCGATGGTCCGTGCCGCAACAGCCGCCCAGGATGCGCATCGTCGGGAAGCGTCGCGTCAATTCACCGTAGCGGCGACCGAAATCGACGGGATCGCCGGCATCGAGTTCGGTCGAATCGTCGAGCTCGGCATGGCTGCGCGCCGAGGCGTTGGCGCGGACGCCATGGACGCGCCGGACCCAGGCCTCGCCGGCTTCCAGAGCCTGCGTGAAATGGCTCGGATGGGCGCAATTGATCATGTAGTAGGCCGGAGAGCCGTCCGTCGCCGTCTCGACGGCCTCGATCGCGCCGCGCAATGTCGTTCCGGTCACGAGCCGCCCGTCGGTCTCGACCGTGAAAGAGATGGCGCAGGGCATTTGCAGGCGTTTCGCGGCCTGGGCGATGCCGATCGCCTCCTCGACATGGTTGATCGTGAACGCCGCGACCATGTCCGCTTCCGTCGAAGCGAAGGTCGCGATCTGCGCCGCGTGATAATCCTCGGCCTCCGCCACGCTCGTCCGGTCTGCCCGGTAGCCGTCGCCCCGCGGTCCGATCGCCCCGGAAATCACGCAGGGCATGGACGGCGCTTCCCAGAGATCGCGCAACTCGACGAGCAGGGCGATCGCGGCCCGGTTCACCGCGGCAAGCCGCCCGGCATCGTAGCCGAGCTTGCGGCCCCAGTCGGGATTGGCGCGCCAGGTCGCGCTGTCCAGCACGAAGCCGACGCCGCGGCCGCGCGCCATGGCGAGATAGCGTTCGTAGTAGTTGCGCAGATGGAAGCGCCCTTCAGGCGTCTCCAGCAGCACGCAGGAGGCGAAATGGGGAAGCTCCATGCCGTCATGGAAGATGAAGGTCGTCTCCATGCCGCCATCGCTGAGAAAGATACCGCCGTCGAGCTGCGGCAGTCCGTGCCTGTACCTGGCCATCAAACCCCTCCGTCCGGTCTGGTTTCGGCAACCGGCCAGTCGGCCGTTGCGTGCAGGGGTTATCGCTCCCGGGGCCGCCCGGGTTCTAGAAGTCTCGTGGTCCAGTCGCCGGGTGCAGAATTTTCTTCACGTTTTCATTGGCTTGCGGTGTGTCGACCGGCGCGGGGCGCTTTTTCCCTAACCTGCCGGCGGCAAAGGCTGTACCCTCGGTACAGCCGAGAGGAGCCGCGCCATGAGCAAAGGCACCGCTACGCGCGAGAGGATCATCGCCATCGCCGAGGCCGGCGTCCTCAGCAAGGGTTTCGGCGCGACCTCGATCGAGGAGGTGATCGCCGAGGCCGGGATCACCAAGAGCGGCTTCTTCTACCATTTTCGCGACAAGAACGAGCTCGCCCGCGAGATGCTGCGGCGCTATGTCGAGGCCAATGACCGGCTGTTCGACGAGATCTTCGCCCGCGGACGGGAGCTTGCCGACGATCCGCTGCCAGCCTTCCTGATCTCGCTCAAGCTGCTCGCCGAACTGATGGACGATTTGCCGAACGGACATCCCGGCTGCCTGATCGCCAGCATCTGCTATCAGGAGCGCCTGTTCGACCGGGAGGTGCGCGAGATGACGGCGGCCTCGGTGCGCAGCTGGAATGCGCGCTTTCGCGGCCTGCTGGCGGAGATCGCCGAGCAGCATCGCATGCGGGAGCCCGTGCTCCGCGATGATCTCGCCGAAATGCTGTCCTGCGTGATCGACGGCGGCATCATCATGTCGCGGACGCTCGGCGATCCGAGCCGGCTGGCCCGTCAGGTGCTGGCCTATCGCGGCTTCGTCAAGCTGCTGTTCACGCCGGAAAGGGCGCATTGAGGGCAGGACGTCGCCTAACCGAGTTCGACCAGGACGATCTCTGGCGGGACGCCCAGCCTGAGCGGTAGCTTGCTCGTTCCGACCCCACCCGAGACGATCAGGTTGCGGCCGCGCTCGACGACATGGCCGTAGGCGTAGCGGTTGCCGTAATGCGAGGGCACGATCGGCGACCAGCCGAGGATGCGGACCTGGCCGCCATGGGTGTGCCCCGAGAGCGTCAAGGAGACGCGCGCGGGCACGCGCGCGAAGATATCCGGCTCATGCGCCATCAGGATCACCGGCGCGTCGTCGTCTATCTTGGCGAGGGTGCCGGCGAGATCGTGGATGCCGCGGCGCTGGCCCCGGCGCGGCCGCAGGAAGGCGAGCTGATCGCCGAGGCCGGCGACCCAGAGCGGGCCGGCCCTGGTTTCGAGCCGGAGCGCGTCATTCTCGAGGACGGGAATGCCGACCGCCTCGAGAGCGAGCCGAACCTCGGTCGGGCCGCGATAGTCGCGCTGGGCCCTGTCGTCGTGCCACCAGTCATGATTGCCGAGAATAGCGAAGCGGCCATGGGGGGCCTCCAAGCGGGCGAGCTCCGACGCCCAGGCCGCCTCGGGCGGGTCGTCCCGCCGTTTCGACCGGCTGGCGATGAAGTCGCCGAGCAGCAGAATGAGATCGGGCCGCAGGAGATTGGTCAGGTCGACGATCTCGCGCACGCGCGAGACCGGCACATGCGGGCCGCCGACATGCAGATCCGAGATCGCAGCGAGACGGAGCGACTGGCCTTCAGGCCAGCCAGCGGGCTTCACCCGGTAGCGCGTCACGCCCTGATGGGCCGGCTCCCAGGCATAGGCATAGCTGCCCAGCCCGAAGGCGGACAGAAAAAGACCGGCGAGAGTTTGAAGAACTCTGCGCCGGTCAGGCATGGAGGGTCTCGGTAGAAGGTGGTGCTGTGGTCAATCTTCAGAACCGCCGCGCAGGATCGCCGGAACGTCCCTGTGCTGCGAGGTCAACGCGGCAGGTGCCCAGCGGGTTCCCGCCAGAATGGCAGGAATCGCGATCGGGCGAAAGCGTGACGCATACGCCTCACGCGCGGTGGCGTCGTGAAAGCTGGCGCTGCGCGGTGCCTTGGACTGTGGCTTTTGCGAAGACATGACTCTCGGTTCCATCTGGGCCTGCCGGCGGTTCCTGGCCGCCGACCTGGTCAATGTCGCAGCCGATCGGGTCCTGTCGGCGGCGGCATCGTGAAAACATCGTGACGTTTTCTGCGTCACAACGAGGCCTTGGTCAGCTTTGGTGCGGTTTCGCTGGAGGCGGCCGAGAAACCGCGCCGGGCGCCTTCGCGGGAGGCCGGTCCCCCAACGAAAATGCCCGCCACGAGGGCGGGCATCGAGGTTCTGGTCTTGCAACGCCGGCTTCAGGCAGCGAGCAGGCCTTCGGCCTTGACCCAGTCGAGCGTCTTGCCGAGCGCCCGCTCATAGCGGTCGAACATCTCGTCGATCTCGGCCTCGCTGATCACCAGCGGCGGGCAGAAGGCGACGCGGTCGCCGCCCATGGCGCGCAGGATGACGCCTTCCTCCTGGGCGAAGGATACCGACTTGGCGGCGACGGCCTTCTTGGCCTCGAACTGCGCCTTGCTCGCCTTGTCCTTGACGAGCTCGATGCCGCCGATCAGGCCGACGCCGCGGGCCTCGCCGACGAGGGGATGCTCGGCCAGCTTGCCGAGGCGGGCGAGGAATTTCGGCGAGACCTGCCGCACGCGCTCGATGATCTTGTCGCGCTGGTAGATCTCCAGCGTCTTGACTGCGACCGCGCAGCCGACCGGGTGGCCGGCATAGGTGTTGCCGTGGCCGAAGGTGCCGATCTTGCGGCTCTGGTCGACCAGCACCCGGTAGACGGGCTCGCTGACCATCACGGCGCTGAGCGGGAAATAGGCCGAGGTCAGCGCCTTGGCGCAGGACAGCGTGTCGGCGTTCATCTTGTACGTGGTGGTGCCGAACATCTCGCCGGTGCGGCCGAAGCCGGTGATGACCTCGTCGGAGATGAACAGGATGTCGTATTTGGCGAGCACGGCGTTGATCGCCTCGAAATAGCCTTCGGGCGGGGTCACCGCGCCGCCTGCGCCCATCACCGGCTCGGCGATGAAGGCGGCGACCGTGTCCGGCCCCTCGCGCTGGATCATCTCGTCGAGCTCGGCGGCGAGCCTCGCCGAGAAGTCGAGCTCGCTCTCGCCGGGATGGGCGAAACGGTAGTGATGCGGGCAGGAGGTGTGGAGGATGCCGGGGAGCGGCAGGTCGAAATCGGTGTGGTTGGCAGGCAGGCCGGTCAGCGAGGCCGAGGCGACGGTGACGCCATGATAGCCCTTCAGCCGCGAGATGATCTTCTTCTTCTGCGGCCGGCCGAGTGCATTGTTCATGTACCAGACCAGCTTGACCTGCGTGTCGTTGGCATCCGAGCCGGCGGAGCCGTAGAAGACCTTCGAGATCGGTACCGGCGCGATCTCCTTCAGCTTCTCGGCGAGCTCGATCGCCGGATCATGGCTGCGGCCGGAGAAGATGTGGGTGAAGGGCAGCTTCTTCAGCTGCTCATAGGCGGTCTCGGCCAACTCGTCGTTGGAATAGCCGAGCGAGGTGCACCAGAGCCCGGCCATGCCCTCGATATAGTCCTTGCCGGCGGTGTCGTAGACGAAAACGCCCTTGCCGCGCTCGAGCACGAGCGGGCCGACCTCGCGATGCGTGGCCAGGTTGGTGTAGGGGTGAATCAGCGTCTCGATATCGCGCACGGCGAGGTTGGTCAGCATGCCCGGCTCCGCTTCCTTATGGGATCTTTATGCGAGCATAGCCCCGCAGCCGCGCAAGCGCTGAGCGATTTTCTTGCAGATCGCGGCAGAGTCTGGCGCAGGGCAGATCAGGCTCTCCGGAATTGCAAGGCGGCTTGCCCGCACCTCCCGGTCGTCTCGGGCAAATGCGAGAACGGGCCCGGCCCGCGACCGATGCCAGAACGTTCAGGCACGTGCCTGCGGAGCGGTGGGTGTTTCCAAAAGAAACGACGGAAGGCTTGCTTCGATCACTTCTAAATTGCCTTGCCAGCCGCAGCAGTGATGCGCATGGTTTCGCGCTCTTCGACGAGGTCTTGCATGATCGATCCCGCCAGCATGGCGAATCAGCCGGCGCCTGGCCGCGATTGCGGCAGCTGCACGTTGTGCTGCAAGGTCTACGACGTGCCGGCGGTGGAAAGCGTTGCCGGCAGCTGGTGCAAGCACTGCCTGCCCGGCAGGGGGTGCGGCATCCATGCGACGCGGCCGCAGCATTGTCGCGCCTTCTTCTGCCTATGGATGACGCAAGGGTTCCTGGG
Source organism: Pseudomonadota bacterium (assembly GCA_023452965.1). Next base: position 5,208 of record JAEXUU010000053.1, read on the forward strand.
GCCGGAGTGGAAGCCGGACAAGGCCCGCTTCGTCTTGACGATGGACCCGACGACGAACTGGCTGTTCGTCCAGCTCGATCCCGGCGCGCCGCAAGCCTGGCGCAAGGAGCCCTATCTTAGCCAGTTGCGTCGCTGGGCGGCGGCCGGCAACCGCCCGGTGATCGTCTTCCTCAACAAGTCCGCGACCGCCTTGCTGTCGACGCATGACGTGCCGCTCGGCGTGATTGCCACCGATGAAAGGCTGGTGCTGCGCGAAGAATTGGCGGGTGGTCAGCGGCGCATGACCGTGACGAAGGTCAAGGCAGCGGCGTGAGCCAGCCGGACCGGCCGATGCTGCATCACCTCTCGCTCGGTGTGGCCAATATCGAGCGCGCGACCGCATTCTACGATGCCGTGCTCGCGCCGCTCGGCTATGTCCGGGTCTGGAGCGACCTTCGGCCTGGTGAGGACAATCAAGCCGTCGGCTACGGCGCTCCGGGGGGCGGAGACGCGCTCGCTCTGAAGCACCGCCCGGACGAGCAGCGCGCGCCGGGGCCGGGTTTCCATCTCGCCTTCGCGGCGCCGGATCGCCAGGCGGTCGCGGATTTCCACCGCGCGGCCCTGCTGCATGGCGGCCGCGACAATGGCGCGCCCGGCCTGCGGGCCCATTACGGCCCGAAGTACTATGCGGCCTTCGTCGTCGATCCCGACGGGCACCATCTCGAAGCCGTGTTCAACGCGGCCGTCTGATCGTCGCCGGAGGAGGAGAGCGCCTTGCGCAAGAGGGCACGCGACCATGGTCTAATCTGCGGCTCGCTGCCGACCGGCCCGCTCAATGCGATCACGGACGTGGCCGGCGTCGCCGTTGGTCACCGGACCATTCGGGATGGCGATGTCAACACGGGCTTCACCGCGCTGCTGCCGCATGGTGGGGACCTTTTCCGCGAGAAGGTCCGGGCCGGCGTCGAGGTCATCAACGGCTTCGGCAAGAGCGCCGGGCTGATGCAGCTCGCCGAACTCGGCCAGATCGAGACGCCGATCCTGCTCGGCAACACTTTTGCGGTGGCGACCGGAATCGAGGCTGTGGTCGGGCGGGCGCTCGCCGCCAACCCGCAGATCGGCCGCGAGACCGGCACGGTGAATTCGCTGGTGCTCGAATGCAATGACGGCTTCCTGTCCGATATCCGGGCGCGGCGGCCGACGGTCGAGGATGCCGAAGCGGCGCTCGACGCGGCCAGTGGCGGGCCGGTCGAGGAAGGCGCCGTCGGCGCCGGCACCGGCATGAGCGCCTTCGGCTTCAAGGGCGGCATCGGAACGGCCTCGCGGCTGATGGAACTGGACGGCCGCAGCTTCACGCTCGGCGTGCTGGTGCAGGCGAATTTCGGCAATGCCGGCGATCTCGTATTGCCCGACGGCCGTCGCCCGGTGCCGCCGGCCAGGCGGACGGCCCAGCCGCCGGAGCGCGGCTCGGTGATCATCATCGTGGCCACCGACCTGCCGCTGGAAAGCCGGCAGCTAACGCGCATCGCCAGGCGCGGCGGCGCCGGCCTCGCCCGGCTCGGCGCCTTCTGGGGCAATGGCAGCGGCGACATCGCCATCGCCTTCTCGACGGCGGGCCGGATCGCGCATGGCGAGCGGGCGGACATCGTGCCGCTCGCCGTGCTCAACGAGAACCGGATCGACCTGCCGTTCCGCGCCGCCGCCGAGGCGACGCAGGAGGCGGTGCTCAACGCCATGCTGGCGGCGCCGGAGACGGTCGGTCGCGACGGAAACCGCAGAGTTTCGCTGGCGGATTGCTTGTAGGTCGTTACGTGGCGGCAGGCGGCACGCGATAGCCGCCGCCCAGTTGCTCGAGCATGGCCCCGACCGCGATGGCGCTGCGGTCCTCGCCAATCGGCGCGATCACCTGCACGCCGAGCGGCATCCCGGCCTGCGACGGGCCTACCGGGACCGAGAGCGCCGGCAGGTCGGCTCCGGTCGCAAGGCTCGCCCAGCACAGGAAGTCGAGATAGGGCCGCTCCACGCCGTCGATGTCGAGTCGGCGGGCATGGAAATCCGGCAGATGGTCGTGCTTCTGCGCGCCGACCGGAGCGGGCGGGCAGAGCAGCACGTCGTAATTCTGGAAGAAGCGAGCCCATTGCCGCTTCAGCGCGAGGCGGCGCTGGTGGATCTGCTGGTAGAGGCCGGGCGTCATGCGGGCGCCCCGGGCCTGCAGCGCCTGATGCGAGAGATCGCCGGGAGCGAATTTGGCCGCCTGCGCCTGGATGCGGGCGCGCACCTTCGGCGGCAGGCCATAGGCGACGACGGCGTGGTTCAGCAGCGCATAGACCTCGTAGGCCTCGGTGAACCGGAAGCCGGGGCGCGCCGCCTCGTCGACGCTCGCGCCAGCCTCCGCCAGCCTGCGCCCGGCCTCGCGGACGGCTTCGGAGACCTCGCGGGTCACCGGCGCGAAGGGCTCGCTCGCCCAGACCGCGACGCGCAGGCCCTTCGCGTTGCCGTGGCGGGGAGCGGCCAAGGCGGGGCCGGCGACATGGGCGTCGCGCGGACCGGCGAGCACGGGCAGGACGAGGTCGAGGTCCTCGGCGTAGCGGGCGATAGGACCAGCGACCATCAGGTCGACATTGCGCGCCGTGCGCCGCTCGGGCGGCGGCGGCACCGCGCCCCAGGTCGAGACCAGCCCCCAGCTGGTCTTCAGGCCGAGCACGCCGCCGGCCGGGGCCGGCCAGCGGATCGAGGAGCCGAGATCGGAGCCGAGCTCGAAGGCGGCCATGCCGGTCGCGACCGCGATCGCCGCGCCGCCGGAGGAGCCGCCGGGCGAGTATGCCGGGTTCCAGGGATTGTTGGCGATGCCATGGGCAGGGTTGTAGCTCTGGAAATCGCCGGAGAAGACCGGGACGATGGTCTTGCCGATGATCACCACGCCGGCGGCGCGCAGGCGCGCGACGGCAGCTGCGTCCTCCGCGGGAACACGGTCCTTGTAGGCCGGCAGGCCGCCGGAGGAGGGCAGGCCGGCGACGTCGAACGCGTCCTTGATGGTGATCGGCAGGCCTTCCAGCGGACGCGCCTGGCCCGCTGCGATGCGCCGGTCCGATTCCGCCGCCATGGCGCGCGCCGCTGCGCGGTCCTGCGCGACGATGGCGTTGAGCGCGGGATTCAGAGCGTCGATACGGGCGAATGTCGCTTCTAGCAGTTCGCCTGCGCTGAAGCGGCGGGCTAGCAGTCCAGCGAGGAGGCTGGTGGCGGAGGCGGTGAGATCGATCGAAGGCATGGCTGATTCCGGCGGCCGAATGCCAATTCGTAACCCGGCGCGAAGAGCGATGAAAACCTGCCTTGCCGCACGATGCGGATAGGCATCGCGCGACGTGCGGCGCCGGGTGACTAGGGCGCTGTCGCGGTCTGTCCGGTGCGCCGCTTTTCCATTGCCCGGAGGAACGCCTCGCCATCGCGGATGCCGAGCTCATAGGCGAAGCGGATGCCGTCCCAGTCGCGGATGGTGAACTGGCTGACCGGGATCGTCTCGGACGGGCCGGTATAGGTCCGGTTCGCGACCTCGGGCACTTGCGCGAAGGGGCGGGTGAGCAGGACGAGCGTCGGTTCGCCTTGCTGCTCCAGCTCCGCCATCGCCCAGGCCGGGGCGCTGTCGACGAGGCCGCCATCGAGCGCGGCGCGGCCTGCGACCAGGCCGCCGGGCATGAAGGGCGGCACCGAAGCGCTCGCCATCAGCGCGGCGACCAGTTCGGCCGGCGTGGCGCAATCGGCGATGCCGATCAGGTCGGGCACGAAACCGAGCTTGCGACCGGCTGTCGGATGCACCGGGCGGCGCAAGCGCTTTTCGAGCTGATAGGCGCCGATGCCGAGCGCGGCGGCGACGGCCAGCGGCCAGAAGCGCGGCGGCCGCGAGATCGCGACCCGGAAATCGGCCCGGGCCTGCAGTTCGGTCAGGCGCTCTTCGGTGAATAGCGCGGCGAGCATGGACTGGTAGAGCTCGCCGACCGGGAAGAGGCGGCCACCGCGGCGAAAGGCCGGCCAATCGACCTCGGAGGTCCGGCCGATGCAGGCCTCGCGCACCAGCTCGCGCACGGTCGGGCCGAGGCTGAGCGCGGTATAGAGCATGGCGAAGGCGCCGGCGCTGGCGCCGACCACAAGGCGCGGCTTCAGGCCGATCCGCGGCGCCACCGTTTCGTAGAAGCCGCCCTGCCAGTAGCAACGATTGCCGCCGCCGGCATAGGCCAGCCCCGCGAACATGCGCTTGACCTAGGTCTCGTCGACGGCGCGGGCGAGGTCGCGCCAGGCCAGCACCAGCCGGTCGAGCTCGGCAAGGTCGCCGGTCGGCAGCTTGCCGAGGGTGGAGGCGACGAAGTCGCGCTGCGTCTGCATGCCGGCCTCCGCTAGTCGCCGGCCTTCGGGCGTCAGGTGCATGGCGTAGGAGCGCCGATCGCCGGCGATGGCGCGACGCTCGACGAGCCCGGCCTGGACCAGCCGGTCGACCAGGCCGGAGACATTGCCCTTGGTGACGTAGAGCCGCTCGGCAAGCTCGCTCTGGCTGATGCCTTCGCGCTCGGTCAGGGTCGAGAGCAGATCGAATTGCGGGATGGAGAGGCCGAGCTCGCGGATGCGCGCGGTCATCTGGCCGAGCATGCGCTGGTGCAGGCGCATGAAGCGGAACCAGACGCGGTCCGGCTCGACGGGCTCAGGCACAGGGGCCGGGCGTGATGCTGGCAACGGCTCTTTCCCCCGATGGTTCATCCCTGAACTAGCTCATCTTCGGCCGTCGCGCGAGGGCTTTCGCGCCGCCGCGTCCGCTGGCTATGCTGCGCAAAACAGGTAGTACAAACGGGGAGAAGACGCATGCTGGGCTTGATGCAGGACTGGCCCCTGCTGATCCATCGGATCATCGACCATGCCGCGATCCAGCATGGCAATCGCGAGGTGGTCAGCCGCAGCGTCGAGGGGCCGATCCGGCGTACCACCTACGCAAAGGTGCGCGAGAAGGCGCTGAAGCTGGCGAAGAAGCTCTCGGGCAGCGGGGTCAAGGTCGGCGATCGCGTCGCGACGCTGGCCTGGAATACCGACCGGCATCTCGAGCTCTGGTACGGCATCACCGGCATCGGGGCGATCACGCATACGGTCAATCCCCGGCTGTTCCCCGAGCAGATCGCCTGGATCATCGATCATGCCGAGGACCGGCTGCTCTTCCTCGACCTGACCTTCGTCAAGCTGGTCGAGGGCATCCAGGACAAGCTGCCGACGATCGAGCGCTACATCGTCCTGACCGATCGCGAGCACATGCCGGAGACCGTGCTGAAGGGCGCCGTCGCCTATGAGGACTGGCTCGCCGAGGGCGATGCGGATTTCGCCTGGGCGACGCTCGACGAGAACACCGCCGCCGGGCTCTGCTACACCTCGGGCACCACGGGCGGGCCCAAGGGCGTACTCTATTCGCACCGCTCGAACGTGTTGCACGCCATGGCCTGCGCCATGCCGGACTATATGGGTCTGTCCTCGCGCAGCGTCGTCATGCCGGTGGTGCCGCTGTTTCACGCCAATAGCTGGTCACTGGCCTATTCGGCGCCGATGACCGGCGCGAAGCTCGTCCTGCCCGGCATGAAGCTCGACGGCGCTTCGCTGCTCGAACTTCTGAACGGCGAGGGCGTGACGCTGACCGCCGCCGTGCCGACGGTCTGGCTCGGGCTGCTGCAGCATCTCGAGGCGACGGGGGAGAAGCTCACCAGCCTGAAGCGCGTGGTGATCGGCGGCTCGGCCTGTCCGCGGGCGATGACCGAAGCCTTCGAGAAGAAGTACGGCGTCACCGTCGACCATGCCTGGGGTATGACCGAGACCAGCCCGATCGGCTCCTTCTGCACGATCAAGCCGGACTATGCCGATCTTGAAGGCGAGGCGCTCTACGATCTCAAGGTCAAGCAGGGCCATCCGCAGTTCACCGTCGAGTTCCGGCTGACCGACGACGAGGGCAAGGAGCTGCCCTGGGACGGCAAGACCTTCGGACGGCTGAAAGTGCGCGGCCCGGCGGTCGCCGGCGCCTATTACCGGCACGAGCAGCCGATCCTCGACGAGCACGGCTTCTTCGACACCGGCGATGTCGCGACCATCGATGCTCACGGCTACATGCAGGTCACCGACCGCTCCAAGGACGTGATCAAGTCCGGTGGCGAATGGATATCGTCGATCGAGCTCGAAAACCTCGCCGTCGGCCATCCCGATGTGGCGGAGGCGGCGGTGATCGGCGTCGCTCATCCGAAATGGGACGAGCGCCCGCTCCTGGTGATCGTGCCGAAGCCCGGCCGCACGCCGGGCAAGGAGGAGATGCTCGCCTTCATGACCGGCAAGATCGCGAAATGGTGGCTGCCGGACGATGTCGTGCTGGTCGAGGCGATCCCGCATACCGCGACCGGCAAGATCCAGAAGACGGCGCTGCGCGAGATGTTCAGGGAGTACCGTTTGCCGGGCGTCTAGGCGACCCTGCGGCAAGCGGATCGGGATGGGGACAACACGCCGTCCCGGCGCGCGGCGGGCAAAGCTTCATCCCCTCTTAACCCTGCCGGGGTACGCCTCGAAGCAGTCGTTAACCAGTGTGCCGTGCTTGCTGATGTCCATGCGTCGAGTGAATTGGAATCCCCAGGCGGAAGGCGCTAATTCTCCCCTTCAGCCGCGGTCTGGCCAGCCGGCTTCCGAGCCGGCCGAGGTCCGGTACTGGCGTACGCCGGCGAAGACCGCAAAGCCGCGCGTCGAGCCGGAAACTGTCGAGCCGGAAATCGTCGAGGCAGCAGTGGTCGAGGCGGAGACCGCTGAAATCCGCCCTGCCGAGGAGCCGCCTGTTCCGGCGGCCGAACTCGACCGCGTCCGCTT
>JAEXUU010000107.1 GCA_023452965.1 Pseudomonadota bacterium
CACGAGGTCCGATTGCGGGAAGACCGTCAGCGTCTCGACAAATGGCTCTGGTTTGCGCGCTTTGCGCGCAACCGCCCCGCCGCCGTGCGCCTGGTGGAGGACGGCCATGTCCGGGTCGCAGGCAAGCGGATCGAGAATCCGGCACAGGGGCTCAAGCTCGGCGATGTCCTGACGCTCGCCCTGCCGCACGCGACACTGGTCGTGAAGCTGCGCGCGCTCGGCGAGCGCCGGGGCTCCTACGAGCAGGCGCAGACGCTCTACGAGGTGCTCGGAGGCGATCAGCGCGGCGATGCGTCGCTTGCGCCGGGGGAACCGAAGGGATAAGCGCTCGGGAAACTGCGGCCGGCGTTGGCGCGGCCTGCAAGGAATGTTCCGAAACGGATGTTTCGGCAGAACTTCTTTATCGTTTCCGGCCTAAATGCGGCCTTGAAACACTCTCTCGACCGGTTCTAAGGATGCGCCGGTCGATCGGAAGGACAGCGCCATGACCTATGTGGTCACCGAGAACTGCATCAAGTGCAAGTATATGGATTGCGTCGAGGTCTGTCCGGTAGACTGTTTCTACGAAGGCGAGAACATGCTCGTCATCCATCCCGACGAGTGCATCGACTGCGGCGTCTGCGAGCCGGAATGCCCGGCCGAGGCGATCAAGCCCGACACCGAGCCCGGCCTCGACAGCTGGCTTCAGCTCAACTCGAAATATGCTTCGAGCTGGCCGAACATCACGCAGAAGAAAGAGCCGCCTGCCGACGCCAAGGAGTTCGACGGCGTGCCCGGCAAGCTCGAGGCACATTTCTCGGCGAACCCCGGCGAAGGCGACTGAACCTGCCCCTGGGGCATGCCCCCGACGCAGTCGACCATGGCGGGCCGGCGGGGCCCGCTGGCAGGCGCGAAAACCGTTTGCCTTTGATTCGGCGGGTTTTTTGTGGTATACAATTGCCACAGTCGAGTTCGTTCCGCCTGCCCCTGCGAGAATTCATGAATGGGGCGCCCCCATAAGCGCAGTCCGCAGAGCTACCGGCACCAAGTCCGGGGCTGTGCGACCTTCGTGTCCGGTGGCCATCAAGAAACAATCGGCTGAGGGAGCGTGTCGCGCCTGGAGATGACTTTCAAAGTCGCATCCGTCGCGTCCGGCAGAGTGGCGCTGGTTATTCCGACCAGCGACTGAAAGTCGCGTCTCCGCACATTGCGGACCGATGAGGAGTTGAAACGGCATGACCACTGCGAAGAAAGCTGCTGTGCGCCTGGGTTTCAAGACTGGCGAGTTCGTCGTCTATCCGTCCCATGGTGTCGGTCAGATCACGGCGATCGAGGAGCAGGAGGTTGCTGGCTTCAAACTCGAGCTGTTCGTCGTCAGCTTCGCCAAGGACAAGATGACCCTGCGCGTGCCCACCGCCAAGGCGGCGAGCGTCGGCCTGCGCAAGCTCGCCGATGGCGAGATCGTCGCCAAGGCGCTGGCGACGCTGACCGGCCGCGCCCGGATCAAGCGCACCATGTGGTCGCGCCGCGCCCAGGAATACGAAGCGAAGATCAACTCGGGCGATCTCGTCGCCATCGCCGAAGTGGTGCGCGACCTCTATCGCTCCGAGGCGCAGCCCGAGCAGTCCTATTCCGAGCGCCAGCTCTATGAAGCGGCGATCGACCGGATGACGCGCGAGATCGCGGCGGTCGACGAGATCACCGAGACCGAGGCGCTGAAGAAGATCGAGACACAGCTCGCCAAGTCGCCGCGCCGGGCCAGCAAGGCCGAGGCGGCCGAGGCCGAGGAAGGCGACGAGGACCTGCAGGAAGAGGCCGCCTGAGGCGGTTTCCCCAGACCGGATATGGAAAGGCCCGGCGGAGCGATCCGCCGGGCCTTTTCCTTGATCGCCCGGCGGGGGGCGGTTCCCGGGCCGTCAAGCCGCCCCCGTCTCGCTGGCGAGAAAGGCGACCGTGCGCTCCCAGGCCAGCCTGGCGGTGGCGGCATTGTAGCGCTCGGCGCTGGTGTCGTTGTGGAAGGCGTGGTCGACATCCGGATAGACGATCGCCTGGTAGCGGATATGGGCGGCCTTCAGCGCGGCCTCATAGGCCGGCAACCCCTCGACCAGGCGGGTATCGCGCGCGGCGTGCTGGATCAGCAGCCGGGCCTTGATCTGCGGCACCTTGGCGAGGTCCGGCGAGCGGCCGTAGAAGACGACGCCGGCGGTCAGCTCGGGCGCCGCCACGGCAAGATCGTTGACGACGCCCCCACCCCAGCAGAAGCCGACGGCGCCGACCTTTCCGGTCGCGTCCGGCCGGGCGGCGAGCAAGGCGAGCGCTGCCCGCCCCTGGGCGACGACGTCCTCGGGCTTGAGCTGCGGGAAGAGCGCGCGGGCGGCATCGGGATCGGCGGGCGTGCCGCCGAGCGGGGTCAGGAAGTCGAGGCCGAGCGCGGTGAAGCCGGCCAGCGCCATGCGGCGGGTGACGTCCTCGATATGCGGGTTGAGACCGCGGTTCTCATGGATGACGAGCACACCGCCGCGCCTGGCGGGGGTCTTCGGCGCGACGAGGTAGCCTCTCAGCGCGATGCCATTAACGGTCTCGGCGATGCGCCGTGCCTCGAGCCGGGCATCGTCGGGGGCGACCTGCTGGGCCTGCGCGTAGTTCGGCTCGAGCAGCGCGAGCGCGGCCTCCGCCGCCGCGACCGAGCCGGCGAGCGTGACCAGCCGGTTCATGAAGCTGCGTCGGTCGAGCGGTTTGTGGGTGTACTCGTCGTAGAGTTCGACGATGCGGCGGTCGAGTGCCATGGTCGCCTCCCTGATCGGGCAGCATTCCGCCGCCACCTGTCAGCGGCCCGCCCGTTCGGGGGACCGTCATTGGCGCGGGACGCTAGCACGAGCCGGGATGGCTGGTCAGCGGCGCAAGGCCGCCCGAAACCCGGCTACTCGGTCACGATCTTGTAACGCTGTCCGGGGTTCAGCCTGGCGCTGCGCTCGAGGCCGTTCAGGATCAGGAAGAGTTCCTGCGGCCGATCATGCGTCGCCATCCGCCCGGCGAGGGCCGCCGGCGTCTCGCCCTCGGCGGCGCTGACCAGCCGGATCTGCATCGGCTTGACCGATTGCGCCTCGGCCGGAGTCAGGCTGCGGAAGCTGTCGAGCACGGCGCGCATGCCGCGCTCGGGATCGGTCTCGCCCTTGGCGGCGAGGATGAAGCGATAGACGCGCGAGCCGGCCTGGATCGCGGCCAGCCGGAAGCGCCAATCGGTACCCTTGCCGGTGGTGACGGCAGCCGGCAGGCCGCCGACCGTCACGGATTCGACAGTGCCGGTGGTGACGCCGTCGATCCAGCCGGAGGCGACATAGGATTCGAGCGTCTGCCCGGGCTTGAGCGCGACCGAGTCGAAGCGCAGGGCCTGGGCGCCGTCGCCGCCGACGCCGACCACCATCTCGCGCGCCGCCTCGAGTTCGAAGCCTTCGGGCGCGGTGAAGGCGATGCGCAGGGCGCTGTTGAGGTAGCGCCGGCCACGGACGACGCCGTCGGCCGGGTCGTCGCCGAAGGCGATGCCGTCGATCGCGGTCAGCCAGCGTCCGGCCTCGCGCTCGCCGATCCCGGGCGCGCCGATCTGGCGCGCGCCGGAAGTGACCGCGGCGACGCGCTCCGGCGTCGAGGGGTGGCTGGAAAGGATGTCGAGCTTCTTGTCGCCGCCGCCCTCGCGCCCGGCGCGGAAGGCGGTGTTGCGGCCGAGCGAGACGAGGAAGCGGCCGGCGCCGTAAGGGTCGTAGCCGGCCTTGGCGATGTTGCGCACGCTGATCTGGTCGGCGAGCAGCTCCTGCTGCCGCGAGAATTTCGCCAGCGTCAGCTTCGAGCTGGCCTGGACCGCCGCGCCGGTCGTCGGATCATTCAGCACCTGGGCGACGACCTGGCTGACCAGTGCCGATTCGAGCTCCATCTCGGCCCGCTCGGTGGCGTGGCGAGCGGTGACATGCGCGATCTCGTGCGCCATCACCGAGGCGATCTCAGACGTGTCGTTGGCGAGGGCGAGCAGGCCGCGGGTGACGTAGAGGCGCCCGGTCGGCAAGGCGAAGGCGTTGACGATCGGCGAGTTCAGGATGGTGATTTCGTAATTGCCGATCTGCCCGTCGCTGGCTTTGGCGAGGCGGGCGACGATCTCCTCCAGCACGGCGCGGACATTGGCGGAGCGGTACTCGCCGCCGAAAGCCTGGAGCAGGCGCAGATGCTCGCGGTCCGTGCCGCGCTGCAGGCTGGCGACGCGCGGAGCCGCCTCGCCGCCGGGCTGATCGAGCGGCGGCAGCAGGGAACTCTGGTCGCCGAAGCAGGCGGCCAGCAGCAGAGCCGGCAGCGCCATGGCGACGAGGCGCCCCCGGGCTGGCTGTCGATATCGCTGCATTGCCTGCATCAACCTAGTCGACCATCTCCAGGGCGGCGCGCGACTCGATCGCAATGAGGAGGCCGTCGCGCCCCTCGATCACGCCGCGCACGCGCACGCGTTTACCGGTCAGCGCGGATGCGGTCCAGCCGCCGCGCTGCAATTCCCGCCACAGGGATCGCGACAGCACGATGCTGCCGCCCGCTCCGCGACGGCGCGTAAAGTTGAGATAGGTTCGCTGAGCCCGTTCGCCAACCGCTGCGATGCGCCCCTCAACCACCGCGATCCGGCCCGCCTGCGCCTTCATCGCGGCGGGATCGTGGCCGTCGACCACCGGCAGGCCTGCAAGGGCAAGGTTTGTTGCCGGCGTGGCGGAATCGGCACGGTCCGCGACCGTCTTGGCGAGGGAACCCAACTCTGCCGTCCGCCAGAGCGCGTTGCAGCCACCGAGGCCGGGCTCGGGAAGATGCAGCGCCGCTCCGGCCGCCAGCAGGAGGCCGGCAAGGTCGCGCTTGGCATTGTTCTCGGCCGCGCCCGCCGGAAGCAGGAGACGCGCCGGAGCCCGGCCCCAGCGATCGGCGCTGCCGAGCACGGCGAACTCGAACTCGCTGCCCAGCCAGGGCTGGAGCGCAGCTGAAAACCGCTCCCGCTCCGTTTCGCCCTGTCGCGGCGCTAGCCCGGCCAAACGAAGGACAGTTCCGTCTGCCAGAACGAGATCACCATGGCGGTCGAGCCCGGCCAGCCGGACCTTGCGGGTTTCCTCCGGTGCAACGCAGTCTTCGGCGGCAGCGGGCCGCGCCGCCGCAGAAATCGCAGCGAGCCCCGCAATCACGATAAAGGAAGGCTTCACGCGCATCTGCTTTATGCTAAACGCAATCGCGTGCGTCCCGGTAGCTCAGCAGGATAGAGCAACGGTTTCCTAAACCGTAGGTCAGGGGTTCGAATCCCTTCCGGGACGCCATTTCTTCCGCAAGCAATCCGCCCGAACGGCCTTTGGCCGGCCTGTGCCTGTCGGCTCCGCCGGCCGGGCGGCACGGCGCGAAGCGTTCGGGCAGACCTGAGCAGGTCTTGAAGTTCTTCTCGCGGTCGGTGCTGGCCTTGCCATGCGAGAGGGTGCGAGCCTTGCCATTTCTGATGGAACAAAATAAGAACAAAAGTGAATCAGGAGGTGAGCCATGGCGATGCAGATGCGGATTCGGCGGACATGGCCTGAGATCGACCACCTCTTTCATGTCGAGGCCGAAGGCGGCGAACGGATCGCCGTCATCACCCACGACAAATACGCGCCGAACGGCGCACCGCGCTGGCACTGGGCGATGTCGGGGCGTCGGCGCCTGTCCTCGGCCGATTTCGGACGCTGCCACGATATCGAAGAGGTGAAACGGAAAATCCGTGAGAGCTGGCCGGCCTCCCACACCGCGGCCTGCGCGGCAACGCCTGCGAACTGACGCAGCAACGCGGCAAGGTCGGCTCGCTTATCTGACCGTGGCCTCGAAGTTGAGCCTGGCACAGCCCGAACCCCAGGTATCCTTGCCGCAGATATAGATCACGTAGTTGTCGTCGCCCCTGAAGCCGAGCTTCGGGATGTAATAATAGGTCACCTCGCCGATCTGCCGCAGCGAGCCGTTGGCAGGCGGCTTCAGCGCGACGAGCTTTTCCATTCTCCAGGTGCCGGCGACGCCGAAACTGTGCCCACAGCCCTGCGAGTCCATCTCGGCCTTCAGCGTGACCTTGTCATTGGTGTGCAGGTACCATTTTGGGCCCGTGACGCGGCATTCCGCGAGGGAGGGCAGGCACTGCAGCAGCAACGCCGCGAAAGCGGACCAGCCCATCATCCCGCGATGCATCGCCCCTCCAGATCGTCGTCGGAGTTCGCGCCATCATCATCCTGGCCGAGGGCCGGCGTCCAGCCTGCCGATCGTGGCGGATGCGCGTTCGCGCTCGCTCAGGTCGCGTCCTGTCTCGGGCGCGGCCCGAGTTCGGGAAGAGAGGTCTCGGCGGGGGTACGGGCGGCGGAGGCCTCGGGCGCAATCGGGTTGGTCAGGATGCGCATCGCGAAATAGCCCGCGACCGCCAGCGAGAGGAGTCCGATATAGAGCAGCAGCCCCTGCGGCCCGACGATCTGCATCACTCCGGTCGCGACCAGCGGGCCGATCGTCGCGCCGACGCTCCACAGGAAGAGCAGGCCGGCCGAGAGGCCGACTGCCTGGTCGCGGCCGAGCCGGAAATAGGCGTGGGTCACCGCCACCGTATAGAGTGGAACGCTGAAGCCGCCGGTCAGCGCGAACAGGGTGTAGAGCCACCATTCGCGCTGCGCCGCGCCCGAGAAGAAGAGTGCGCCCAGCGCCGCGATGGAAAGGACGGTTGCAGAGGCGGCACCGAGTAGGACGCGGCGACTGTCGACCCGGTCGGCGAGCCAGCCGATCGGCCATTGCAGCAGGAGGGCGCCGAGCTGGATCACGGCGGTCAGCAGGATGGCGCGCCTCTGGCCGAGCCCGATCAGGATGCCATAGGCGGGGACGACATTGGTCAGCGGCCCGCTGACCAATCCGACATAGAGGCAGCCGATCACCGCGGCCGGCGCCTGCTGCCAGAGCGTGTTGAGGCGGACCGAGACCAGCTCGGCCGATTCCGGGCCCTTCGCCCGGGTGAGGCTGACCGGGATCAGCGCAATCGAGAAGGCGATGCTGGCGATCAGGAAGACGTCATGGGTCTGGATCGCGACATAGCCGATGCCGACCTGCGAGCCGATCAGGGCCAGCCGGTTCAGGATCTGGTACATGCCGAAGATCCGGCCGCGATGGCTCGATCGGGCCTGTCCGCTGATCCAGCTTTCGATGCAGATGCTGTGGCCGGCGGCGGCGACGCCCATGACGAAGCGCGTCAGGCTCCACCATTCGACCGGCAGCACCGGGAAGCTGAGTGTCAGCGCCGCCTGCAGCGAGGCGAAGACGGCAAAGCCGCGGATATGGCCGACCCGCCGGATCAGCGCCGGTATCCAGAAGCAGCCGACGAGGAATCCGACCGAATAGGCTGAGCCGACCAGGCCGATCAGCAGCAGTGGCTGCTTCTCCAGGGCCATGCGCAAGGGCACGACCGTGTTCATGATCGTGCTGGCGACCTGCAGGATCAGCGCGCCGGTGACGATCGCGCCTAGCGCTGCGACCGAGCCGGACTGAGGTTTCGGCCCGTCGCTCACGAGCGAGCCCGCGCCGTGCAGGCGAGCGGTCGCGGGGAGGCTGATCGGCCAGGCGAGAACGGATTCTGGGTCACGACGGCGTTCTCGCGAAATCGATAGCCGGCCAATGCAAGCATCGGCAGGGATAGCATGTCCGTCCGGATAAGCCGCGCAAATTTTGGCGGAACTGAGCAGCCGGGAGAGCGTGGGCGGAATTGTCACCAGCGGGCTTGGCAGCGGGCAACCCGTCGGTGGACGATCTGCCTCGCGACCGGGCCCGCGCTCCCCGCCTTTCCGATGCGGTCATGGTGCGGACAGGCCTGGAATGCGGCCGAGCCTGCCCTACCCGGCTCAGTGCTTGGTCACATGCTCAGGCTTGCCCTTGCGCTTGGTCGAAGCCAACTCGTCGAGTTCCTTTTCGGTCATAGACTTCTCCATCGATTTCGACGCGCCCTTGAGATCGCTCTTGGGGATGTCGCCGCGCTTGGCGGCCAAGGCCGCTCCGGCGGCTTTCTGCTGTGCCTTGGATTTTGCGGGCATGGCTGGCCTCCTTCTCCGAAAAGGTCGGGGATGCCCGATCAACCGGAGGCCGGCGCGATGGTTCCGGCAGGCCTCAGCGTCTGCGCGGGCCGCGCCGGGAGGAGGCACTTTCGGGCGGGCTGCGGTCGCGATCGGCGGCGGCTGCCGTCGCCAGCCAGACCACATGCCGCGCGCCGCCTCCAGAGGTATTGGCGCGGACCTTCTTCTCCTCGACGGAAAAGCCGCTCATGCGCAGGCGCTCGGTGAAGGAGCGGTCGGGCCCTGCCGACCAGATGGCGAGCACGCCGCCCTTGCGCAGCGCGGATTTCGCGGCGGCGAGCCCCGCGAAGTCGTAGAGCCGGTCATTGGCCGCGACCATCAGCCCGTCCGGCCCGTTGTCGACGTCGAGCAGGATCGCGTCATAGCCGGCCTTGCCGGCGCGGATCAGCGAGGCGACATCGGCCTCGCGGATGCTGACGCGCGGATCGTCGAGGCAGCCGGCAAAGATCGCGGCGAGCGGGCCACGGGCCCAGGCGACCACTTGCGGGATCAGCTCGGCGACGGTGATCTCGGCATCGGCCGGCAGGACCGCGAGCGCGGCGCGCAAGGTGAAGCCCATGCCGAGCCCGCCGATCAGGAAACGCGGCCGCGGGCGTTTGCCGAGGCGCTCGGCGGCGAGCGTCGCCAGCGCCTCCTCCGAGCCGCGCAGGCGCGAATTCATCAGCTCGTTATGGCCGAGCGTGATTGAGAACTCGCTCTCGCCGCGTTGCAGCAGCTTCAGCGTGCCGCCGCCCGGGATCGGCGCGGCGTCGAGCTGCGTCCAATGCGCCATGGCCTGCACTCCTGCTGCGTTCCTGTCCGGCTGAGGCCGGTCAGGGGCTCTTAATGCAGCCGGCCGAGCTTGGCGAATGTCGGACCGCCCGCCGGTCAGCGGGTCAGCAGCGCGGTGAGGTAGAGGCCGAGGCCGAAAACGACATGGTTGACGAGGCCGACGAGCCGGATCTGGCCGGGGTTCGGCCGCTTCGAGGCGGCGACGCCGAAGCCCATGCCGGGCTGCAGGATGAACCAGCCGCAGCCGACGGTGACGACGCCGACGATCAGCGCGGGCAGCAGCGTCGGGTTGCGGGCCCAGTCCAGGCCCCAGAGCAGCTGCACGATTCCCGCGAAGAGCGCGCCGATCAGGTAGTGCATGATCCAGCCGATCGCGCGTTCGTTCGCTACGGACGGCGTGTCGGCGATGGTGTCGTGCATGAAGCGGCCGCGCGGAAGGTAAGCGAACCAGCGCCCGATCACCGCCCAGTTCGCCAGCGGGATGCCGAAGGCGCGGTTGAGGAACAGCGCCCAGAGATCGAGCAGAGCAGTCGCGACGATGCCGATTGCGAGCGAGCGGCTGATCACTTCGAGCATCTGTCATTCCCCCAGCCGCGAACCGCGCCGCCGGCTATGGAGGCGAAAGGACGTAGTGGGGTCAATCGCCAGCAGATTGAATGTCCCCGCCCGTAACGCAGACGGGGCATGCGGCGGCGCGGCGCAGGAACCGCCAGGGGGTCTTGTTGGTTCTCCCCGCGTGCTTTCAATGCGGGGGGACGCGATGGCCGTGGCGGCAGTGAGCAAGACGAACGCGACCGGGCCGCATGGGGCGCAGGAGCTGCCTTCGGTCATCGTCACCAGCTACAATCTCGAAATCCGCGACGGCGACGGCTTCCTCGGCGACAAGGCGAGCCGTGGCGCCTTCATGGATCATCTCGCCGAATTGCGCAGCCACATGGCCGAAGCCGGCGAGGATCCGCTGGCGAAGGCAGGCAAGAGCGTCAGCAAGTCGGAGCTCGACAAGCTGCTGACGGAAGGCGAGGCGCGCGAGGCGGCCTTGGTGCTCTCGGCGGTCGAGCGCTTCGCCCAGTCGCTCGCCTTCGTCATCCGCCG
>JAEXUU010000127.1 GCA_023452965.1 Pseudomonadota bacterium
CGTCAGGTTGCTCGGAAGGGATCGGCCGCTGCGCGCGCCATCTTCCAAGCAGGCGGGCCGCAATGTCGAAAAAGCCGAAAAAGGGCGAAGAGGAAGGCGAGGCCGGATCCGGAGGCGCCCCGAAGCCCGGCAAGAAGAAGCTCTTCATGATGGTCGGCGCCGTCGCGCTGCTGGCGCTCGGCGGCGGCGGCTGGTTCTTCTTCCTGAAGAAGCCTTCGGCCGAGCAGATCGCGGCAGCCGAGGCCGCGGCAGCCGCCAAGAAGCCCGTCGCCTTCGTCGAGATGAAGGACATGATGATCGGCATCTCGGCCGGCGGCCAGCAGGACCGACAGCCCATCGTCAAGATCAAGGTCGTGCTCGAAATCGCCGACGCCAAGGCCTCCGAGCAGATCAAGCCGTTGCTGCCGCGGGTCGAAGACGCCTTCCAGGTCTTCATGCGCGAGCTCAGGCCCTCCGACCTCGAAGGTTCGGCCGGCATGTACCGTCTCAAGGAAGAGCTGCTGCGGCGCGTCAACGTCACGGTCCACCCGGCCAAGATCGACGCCGTGCTCTTCAAGGAACTGCTGATCCAGTAGCCCGCCGCCGCGCAACCCACTCCGCCAAGCCCCCCGCAAAGCGACCCCGTACATGGCCTCCGAAGATCTCGACCTCGAAAACGCCGCCAAGGAAAACCTGCCGCTGACCCCGGAAGGCATGGCGGCGGAATGGGCGGCCATGCCCGACATCGCGCCCGACGAGAGCGAGCCGGAGGCCCATATCGACCGCCTGATGACTCAGGACGAGATCGATACCATGCTCGGCTTCTCGGCCGGCGAGGACGGCAAGGGCGGCCGCAACGGCATCCAGGCGATCGTCGATTCCGGCTCGGTCACCTATGAACGCCTGCCGATGCTCGAAATCATCTTCGAGCGTCTGGTCCGCCTGCTCTCCACCAGCCTGCGCAACCTGTTCAGCGACAATGTCGAGGTCACACTCGAAGGCATCCGCTCGGTGCGCTTCGGCGACTACATCAATTCGATCTCGCTGCCGGCGATGCTCGCCGTCTTCAAGGCCGAGGAGTGGGACAATTTCGGCCTCGTCACCATCGAGTCCGCCCTCACCTATTCGGTGCTCGACACCATGCTCGGCGGCAAGCGCGGCCAGGCGGCGGCGCGCGTCGACGGCCGGCCCTTCACCTCGATCGAGATGAGCCTGCTGCGGCGCGTGATCGGCGTGGTCCTCGGCGATGCCGAGGCCGCCTTCCGCCCGCTCTCGCCGGTGACCTTCAAGGTCGACCGCATCGAGTCCAATCCGCGCTTCGTCTCGATCTCGCGTCCGGCCAACGCCGCGATCCGGGTCGAGCTGCGCTTCGACATGGAAGGGCGCGGCGGCTCGCTGCATGTGCTCCTCCCCTACGCCACGATCGAGCCGATCCGTGAACTGCTCCTCGAGAGCTTCATGGGTGAGAAGCTCGGCCGCGACCCGATCTGGGAGAACCATCTCGCCACCGAGGTCTGGCAGGCGGACGTCGCGGTCAAATGCGTGCTGCACGAATGCACCATGCCGCTGAAGCGGGTGATGAAGCTCGAGATCGGCGACACGCTGATGTTCGACGCCCGCCCGGAATCGGTGGCTTCGCTGCGCTGCGGCGAGTTCATCGTCAGCGAGGGCCGGATCGGCCGCGTCGACGACAAGATCGCCGTCCAGGTCGTCAGCCCGCTGCGCCGTTCCAAGACCACGATGGCGGCCTTCGACACCAGCCATCTCACCCCGACAGCCTGAGCCGGGAGCCAGTCGCAATGACCCTCACCTTGATCGCCGACGCACTGGTCGCCTGCCTGCTCGTCGCCACCATCATCACCTGCTACGTCCTCGCCAAGAGAATCGAACGTCTGAAGGCTGACGAAAGCTCGATGCGACAGACCATCGGCGCGCTGATCGCCGCCACCGACACCGCCGAGCGCGCCATTGCGGGGCTGAAGCTGACGCTCGGCGATTGCGACCGCACGCTTGCCGAGCGCCTGCGCACGGCCGAGCGCTATGCCGCCGATCTCGCCGCCCAGATCGAGGCCGGCCAGGGCGTGATGGACCGCATCACCCAGATCGTCGGCGCCGCCACCCTGGTCGCGCCGAAAGCCGAGCCGCAGCCCGCCGAGAAGCCGGCCATCTCGCGCATGGCGAGCGCCGCCGACGCCGCCGCCGCGATCCGCGCCCGCGCCGCACGCAGGCTCGAAGGCCAGGCTGCGTGATCCAGTCGCCCCGCCTCATTCCAGCGGTCATCCTCGGCGCCATGGGTCTCCTGGCGCTGAAGGTGCTCGCCTGGACGGCGGAGCCTTCTCCCGGTCACATTCCGGCCAGCGCCCCGGCTTTCGCGCAAACGCCCCAAGCGCCCGCGGAGAAGGAGGTCTGGGGCCTGGCCAAGGTCATCGCGCGCGCGCATGCGCCCGACACCTTCCTCGACCCGATGGTCACCGGCACGATCGACCCGCCGACGCCCAAGCTCTCCCCGGAGGAACAGGCCAAGCGTGACGCTGCCGCCGCCGCCAACCCCGGCAACAAGGCCGGCGTGATGAACGGCACGGCGCAGCCGGTCTCGCCGGCGGAACGCGCCCTGCTGGAGCGTCTCGGCCAGCGCCGCGAGGAGATCGAGGCGCGTATGCGAGAGCTCGACATGCGCGAGAAGCTGCTCGACAACGCCGAGAAGAAGCTCGGTGGCCGCGTCGACGACCTCAAGGCACTCGAGGAGAAGGTCGAAGGTCCGAAGA
>JAEXUU010000144.1 GCA_023452965.1 Pseudomonadota bacterium
GTGTGGCGGAGCGGCATGGACCGCACACGCTTGCCGGTGGCGGCGAAGATCGCGTTCAGCACGGCGGGGGCCGCGACCGCGATGGTCGGCTCGCCGACGCCGCCCCAGAAGCCGCCGGAGGGCACGATCACCGTCTCGACCGCCGGCATGTCCTCCAGCCGCATCACCGGGTAGCTGTCGAAATTCTCCTCGACGATGCGCCCGTCCTTGACCGTGCATTCGCCAAACAGCGCAGCTGAGAGCCCGTAGACGAAGGAGCCCTCGACCTGCCGCTCGATCTGCGCGGGGTTGACGGCATGGCCCGGATCGGTCGCGGCAGTGATCTTGTGGATCTTGAGCTTGCCCTCGGGGCTGACCGAGACCTCGGCGACCGCCGCGACATAGGAGCCGAAGCCCATGGTCTGGCAGATGCCGCGATGGACGCCATCGGGCGCCTTCGTGCCCCAGCCGGCCTTTTCGGCGACGGCATTGAGCACGGCGAGGTGCTTGGGATGGTTCTTCATCAGCGCGCGGCGGAATTCGAGCGGGTCCTTGCCTGTGGCATGGGCGAGCTCGTCGATGAAGCATTCGAGATAGATCGTGTTCTGGTTCAGGTTGACCCCACGCCAGAAGCCCGGCGGCACATGCGGGTTGCGCATCGCGTGGTCGATCAGGAGGTTCGGGACGGTGTAGCCGATCGAGGCCTCCGGCCCGGGCGGGTTGAGGCCCTGGAAGACGGCCGGGTCGCGGCCGTTCTGGATGTTCTGCGGGAAGATGCCGGCGACGATCGATTGGCCGGAAATGCGCATGTGCAGCCCGGTCAGGTTGCCGTCCTTGTCCAGCGCTCCCGTCAGCTTGCACTGCGTCACCGGGTGGAAGCGGCCATGCAGCATGTCCTCCTCGCGCGACCAGATCAGCTTCACCGGTGTGCCGGGAATCTGCTTGGCGATGGCGACGACCTGGCGGACCCAGTCATGCACCGCGCCGCGTCGGCCGAAGCCGCCGCCGAGGTCGATCTTGTAGGCTTCGCATTTCGCCAGCGGCAGGCCGGAGGCCTCGGAGGTCGCAGCGAGCGCAGCTTCGCCGTTCTGGGTCGGCGTCCAGACCTCGCAGCGCTCCGGGGTGTAGAGCGCCGTCGCGTTCATCACCTCCATGCAGGCATGGTTCTGGAACGGGTAGGAATAGACCTGCTCGACGGTCCGGGCCGCGCCGGCGATCGCCGCCTTGACGTCCCCGACCTGGTTGCCGACTGCTGCCTGCGGAGCGTCGAGCCCTTCCTTCAGCCAGGCGGCGATGCTCTCGCTCGAAACCTTGGCGTGCTCGCCCTCGTCCCAGACGATGGGCAGCGCGTCGAGCGCGGTCTTGGCGCGCCACCAGGTGTCGGCGACGACCGCGACGGCGCTGTCGCCGACCGGCACGACATGCTTGACGCCTGGCATGTCCTTGATCTTGGCGGCGTCGAAGCTCTTCACCTTGCCGCCGAAGACCGGGCAGTCCTTGATCGCGGC
This sequence comes from Pseudomonadota bacterium, assembly GCA_023452965.1. Next base: position 1,488 of record JAEXUU010000144.1, read on the forward strand.
GTTGAGCATCCCCGGCAGCTTGAAATCCATGCCGTAGATCTTCTTGCCGTTGGTCTTGTCGGCGGTGTCGAGCCGCTTCAGCGGCTTGCCGGCGATGGTCCAGTCCTTCGGATCCTTCAGCGGCACCTCGGCTGGGGGTGAGAGCTTCGCGGCGGCGGCTGCGACCTCGCCATAGCGCAGCGTGCGGCCGGAGGCCTTGTGCGTGATCACGCCCTTGGCGACGCTGCATTCGGAGGCGGGAACCTTCCACTCGGCGGCCGCGGCCTGGACCAGCATGATCCGCGCGGCCGCGCCGCCTTTGCGGACATAGTCGTGGGATTCGCGGATGCCGCGGCTGCCGCCGGTCGAGAAATTGCCCCAGACGCGGTTGCGCGCGAGATTCTGGCCGGGCGTCGGATACTCGGTCGTGACCTTGGCCCAGTCGCATTCCAGCTCCTCGGCGACGAGCTGGGCGAGGCCGGTCAGCGTGCCCTGGCCCATCTCGGACCGGGCGATCCGGATCACCACCTTGTCGTCGGGCTGGACGACGACCCAGGCATTGATCTCGGGCGTCGCGCCCTGGGCCTGGGCCTCGTCGGCGAAGGGCACGGAAAAGCCGAAGGTGAAGGCACCGGCAGCGGCGGCCGAGCCGGCGAGCAGGCTGCGGCGGGAGAGCTTCATCTCGACGGCAGAGGCGGATGTCATGGCGTCCTCCAGAATCTGGTCGGCGTGGGCGAGGCGAACGGCCATTCGGCGGATCGCGATCGAGCCCGGCGCTGTGAACGGGAAAGAGGGGGTCAGCCGCGGCCGAGCTCGCCGCCGGCGGCGACCTGCTGGATAGCGGCCTTGACGCGGTTATAGGTGCCGCAACGGCAGATATTGGTCATCTCGGCCGCGATATCGGCTTCCGACGGCTTCGGGTTGGCTTGCAGCATGGCGGCGGCGGCCATGATCATGCCGCTCTGGCAGAAGCCGCATTGCGGCACGTCATGCTCGATCCAGGCCTTCTGGAGCGGATGGTTGCCGTCGGGGGACAGCCCCTCGATGGTGATGATCTTCTGTTCGGCGGTGACGGCGCTCACCGGCATCGAGCAGGAGCGAGTGGCGACACCGTCGATATGCACGGTGCAGGCGCCGCACTGGGCGACACCGCAGCCATATTTGGTGCCGGTCAGGCCGATCTGTTCGCGGATAACCCAGAGCAGCGGCGTGTCGCCGTCGACCTCCACATCGATCATCTTGCCATTGATGCTAAGCTTAGCCATCGCAAACCTCCCGGTTTCGATTCCAGAGCTGGCGAGAGAGCCAGCGCGCCTCGCCGTTCGGTCGCCCGGCCGCTTCAGGGCCGGATTTATATTGGTCGAAATACAAACTCAGTTGGGGTGGGAGCGCCAGTGCCCCTGCGGCATGGCGGCGATCACGGTCTCGCGGGGCGAGCGAGGCCGGCGCAAATCGCGCAGGCGACGGGGTTCCGCCATCATGCTGTCCGGTTTCTTGCGGAAAAGGCGCTGCATGACCGCAGCCACCCGGCTCGCTTTCACGGGAATGTGATGCTCTTGTCCGATCCTCGCCATCCGGCGCGGCTTCGCCGCGACGCCGGCCTGCAACCGCTTTCCTTCGGAATGCTTGATTTCGCCGCGCGGCGGTGGCGAGGCTGCGCAAGGACGCGAATCAGCCCGGCGGGATCGGAATGCCAGTGACGTCGCAAGCCCGTTACGCCTTCGTGCCGCTGGCCGGCCGGCTCGGCGCCTTGCTGGTAGCGCTGTTCCTGCTGCTTCCTTTGGCGGCGCTGGCACAGCCGGCCGACCCGGCCTCCGCCCGCGCCAAGGTCGATTCGATCAGGGGCGAGCTGACCCAGATCGAGACGGTGCTCAACAATCCCGCCGCCTCGGAAGCGGAGTTGCAGCGGCAGAGGCTGCGTCTGCAGCCCCTGCTGGAACAGATCCGTATCCTGGCCGACGAGCAGGCGCCGCGTTTCGAGCAGGCGAAGACGCGGCTCGATCAGCTCGGTCCGAAGCCCGACGCCAAGGCCCCGCCCGAGACGGCCGATGTCGCCCGCGAGCGCGAAGCCCGGGAGAAGGGCTTCTCTGAAGCCGACGAGCTTCTGAAGCTCGCTCGCGCCACCGTGCTCCAGGCCGAGCAATTGCAGACCTCGATCAGCGATCTCAGGCGCGAGCGCTTCGCCAAGATGCTGTTCGCGCCCGGGCCTTCGCCGCTGAGCCCCGAGACTTGGACCGCGACGGTCACGACCTTGCCGTCCGACCTGCGGGCCTCGCACCTTGTCTTCGGAGACTGGCTTTCGGTCTTCAGCGACGCCTTGCTGAGCCCGCGCGGGGTGATCGTTCTGCTCGGCTTCATCGGCGCGATCGGCCTCTATGTCGCCCGCGCGCGCTATCTGCCGCGCTTGAGCGGGCGCCTTGCCGCCAGCGAGACCGATAGCGGAGTCCATTGCCTCTACAGCGCGCTGGTCCGGCTGATCGCGCGCGCGGCGCCGCCGGCGCTGGCGAGCTGGCTGATCTACGCCGCGTTCAACACGGCCGGCCTGCTGCCGCCGCGCATCCAGCCGGTGATCCTCGCCATCGTCTACGGGCTTGCGCTCTTCGCCTTCGTCCAGGCGCTGGCGGATGCGCTGTTCGCCCCGGGAGAGCCGCAGCGCCGCCTGGTCAGCGTGATGGAATCGACCGCCCGCACCGTGGTCTGGATGGCCGGTTGGCTCGCCATCGTGATGGGTGTCGGCAAGGTCCTGGAAGCCTGGCTGCAGGCGATCGCCGCCGGCCTGACGCTGTCGATCATCGTGCGCAGCGTCGTCGCCAGCTTCTTCGCGCTGACGCTGGTCGTCGGGCTCTACCGGTTGCGCGACAATGACGAGATCGAGCAGGAGGCCTGCCTCGGTCCCTATGTCCCGGTCGACGGCGCCAGTCTCGGTCCGGTCCGCATCCTGTCCTGGGTGGTCGGGCTTGCCATCATCCTGGCAGTGCTTCTCGGCTATGTCGTGCTCGCCACCTTCCTGACCGAGCAGGTCCTCTGGCTCGGCATCCTCGCCGGCCTCTTCGTGCTGCTCATGCAGCTCATCGAGCTCGGCATCGGCAATCTCTTGACCGGTGACGGACGGTTTGCGCTGAGCCTGCGGGCGGGGGTCGGCCTGCGAGCCGCGACCCTGCAGAAGATCGCGGTGGTGCTGACCGGCGTGCTCAAGATCGTGCTGATCGTCGTGATGATCATGCTGGTCCTGGCGCCCTGGGGACTGGAATCGACCGACCTGCTGACTTCGCTGCGGGCGGCGTTCTTCGGCTTCCAGATCGGCGGCGTCACCGTCTCGCTGTCCTCGATCTTCTTCGGCGCGCTGATGTTTGCGCTCGGGCTCGCCGCGACGCGCTCGCTGCAGGGCTGGCTGAACGAGAAGTTCCTGCCGACAACCAAGCTCGACACCGGCCTGCGCAATTCGATCACCACCGCGGCCGGCTATCTCGGCTACACCGCGGCCGTCGCGCTCGCGGTCTCGACGCTCGGCTTCAGCCTGGAGCGGCTGACGCTGGTCGCCTCGGCGCTCTCGGTCGGTATCGGTTTCGGCCTGCAATCGGTGGTGTCGAACTTCGTCTCGGGGCTGATCCTGCTCTGGGAGCGGCCGATCCGGGTCGGCGACCAGGTGCTGGTCGGCGACGCCGAGGGCATCGTCAAGCGCATCAATGTGCGCTCGACGGAGATCGAGACCTTCGACCGCTCGACGGTGATCCTGCCGAACTCGAACCTGGTTTCGGGCGTCGTGCGCAACCGCGTCCGCTCCGACCGGACCGGGCGCGTGCTGATCTCGATCAGCGTGCCGCGCACCCTCGACCCGACCGAGGTCCGTTCCGTGCTGGCCGAAGCCGGCGCGGATCATGGCGACGTGCTGAAGAAGCCGCCGCCGAACGTGCTGTTCAAGAAGATCGGCACGGCGACCCTGGATTTCGACCTGATCTGCGTGGTCGGCGATGTCGACCAGGTCGGGCGCGTCACCAGCGACCTCAACTATGTCATCCACAAGCGCCTCGCCGAGCTCGAGAAGCCGGCTGCGGCGGCCGAGCTGACGGTGAAGGGCCTGGAGGGCATCGAGCAGTCGCTGGGCAGCATCGCAACCGCCGTAGCCGGCGAGCGCAAGGTGCCGCCGCGCTCGGCTGCAGGCAAGGTGAAGGCGAGCCGCTCCCGGGCGGCGAACGACGCCGTGATGGACGAAACCGAGGAAGCGGTTCCCGCCAAGAACGGCTCCGCGCCGGATGCCGGCAAGGACGAGGCCGGCGGCAAGGACGACAACAAGGAATGATGCGATGTTTTCGTTTTCCGCTCGTCCGCCCCGCGGGCGCGCAATGAGCTGCCCTGCCGCATTGGCCGGCGCCCTCGCGCTCTTCAACATTGCCGGCTGTACCGAGCCGGTGCGGACCCAGCCGGCCTTCTATCGCGATCTCGGCTCGCCTTCGGCCCGCGTCGACGCAGAGGCCGCCCGCGCGACGATCTCGGCCTATCGCCTCAATGCCGGGCTCGCCACGCTGAAGCTCGATCCGGAGCTGATGCAGGCGGCAGAGCAGGAGGCGGCGGCGATGGCGGCCGCCGACAAGCCGGCGCAGGCCGATGCAGTGAAGGGACGGCTGGCACGCGCCGGCCAGCCCGGAGCCGAGGCCAATCTCTCCGCCGGCTACCGGCGGCTGGCAGAGGCCTTTTCCGGCTGGCGCGATTCGCCCCAGCACGACCGGGTCATGAAGGCGCCGAACGCGACCCGGATGGGCATTGCCTCGGCCTATGCGCCGGGCTCGAAGTATCAGGTCTACTGGGCGCTGATCGTCGCGCCCTGAGCTAGCTCAGGGCCGGCGTCAGGGCCTGGCGCCGTTGGGCAAGGGCGGGGCGTCGGCCTTCAGCACGATGCCGACGCGGCGGTTGAACGGCAGATAGGGATTGTCCTTGATCAGCGGCTCGGTGTCGGCCTTGCCGGTGACCGAGGCGAAGCGCTCGTCGGGCACGCCGGCACTGCCGAGGATCTCGCGGACCGCCGAGGCGCGGCCGACCGAGAGCGACCAGGGATTGCCCGGCAACAGCGTGCCCGGCCGCGGCGTCGCGGTGTGGCCGGAGATGGCGATCTTGTTGGGCATGCGGCGCAGCGTCGGGGCGATGGCGGCCAGCAGTTTGCGCATGTTGGCATTGGGCTGGACCGAGCCTTCGTCGAACATGGCGCGCCCTTCCTGGTCGACGAGCTGGATGTCGAGGCCGGTCTCCGAGACTTCGACCAGGATGTTGCGCGAGAGCTCGCCGATTTCCGGCATCTCGCGCAGGGCCTGACGCAGCGAGGCGGCGGCGAGCGCGAAGCCGCGGTCGTGCGTGGCCGAGATCAGCCCGTCTTCCTTCTGCTGGTTGTGGTTCGGCGCGGTGTTGTCGGACGCGTCCTCGATCGGGCGGACATAGGCGTTCTTGATGTGGGTCTTGGTCGGAATGCCGTCGACCTCGACGATGCCGGCGAGGCGGACGTCCCTTTGCGAGCCGAAGGCGTCGCGCATCGAGCCGGCGACGATCTGCAGCTTCTGCTTGTCCTGACTCGAATAGGCCGCGACCATCACGAAGAAGGCCATCAGCAGCGCCATCAGATCGGCGAAGGTCACGAACCAGCCGTGACCGCCATGGCCGCCGCGCTTCTTCTTGGCCATCGTTCAGCCGCCCTTCAGCTGGCTTGCGCCATCTCGGCCCGATGATGATCGGGCAGATAGGCCAGCAGCATCTCGCGCACCAGGGTCGGGCTCTTGGCGTCGCGCATCTGCAGCACGCCGTCGATGATCAGCGTGCGCGAGATCTCCTCCTCCTCGAGCTTGATGTGCAGCTTGTCGGCGATCGGCAGGGTGAACATGTTGGCGACCATGGCGCCGTAGAGCGTCGCCAGGAGCGCCGTCGCCATGGCCGGGCCGAGCTTGGAGGGGTCCGACATGTTGGCGAACATGGTGACCATGCCGAGTATAGTGCCGATCATACCCCAGGCCGGCGCGCAGTCGCCGATCGCTCGGTAGACCTTGGAACCCTCGTCGAGCCGCTGCAGGAAGTTGTCGCGGTCACGCTCCATCGTGTCGCGGATGAAGTCCTTGTCGTAGCCGTCGGCGATGTAGCGCAGGCCCTGGGCGAGGAACGGGTCGGAG